>NZ_JBXWSJ010000082.1:0-14124 GCF_059613365.1 Ruegeria sp. BHSA163 | reverse complement strand
ACACCTTCAAACTGACACGCACCGCCGTTCTTGCCGAGTGGCGCGAACTTGGTGCGCCATAAAGGACAGCGTCACTGGCCTAACAGAGATAAGTTCGAATTCGTCTGACAGCACCCTTGGTTGAAACGCGCTTGAAATTGCCGATCACTGGTGGCTAAGGGTTTATTCTTATCAGCGCCTAAGCTTTTGCGGCTGCGCGCATCATATCTGCAGCCTTCTCCGCAATCATTATGACGGGTGATGCAGTGTTACCCGATGTGATGCGTGGCATTATGGAAGCATCCACCACTCTCAGACCAGCAACACCCCTGACGCGCAAGTCCGGCGTCACAACCGACTGTGGATCCGACCCCATTCGACATGTGCCCACAGGGTGGAATATTGTCGTGGCAATGTCTCCAATAGCGTGCAGCATGTCGGCATCGCTTTCAACCTGCCGCCCTGGAAGCATTTCTTCGGCTGAATAGGGCGCGAGCGCCTTGGCGGTCATGATTTCACGTGCCTGCCGAACCGAAGCCAGCGCGACCTGTTTGTCGCCATGCGTCGAGAGGTAATTCGGCTTGATCTCTGGCTGGGTAGACGGGTCCGGGCTGGTGGCGTGGCACGTACCCAGACTTTGCGGTCGCAGATTGCAGACCGACATCGTGATGGCTGGGAACGGGTGTAGCGGGTCGCCCAGGCGATCCGTCGAGAGCGGCTGCACGTGATATTCCAGATCTGGCGTTGCGAGCGATGGGTCAGACTTGGTGAACATTCCGAACTGACTGGGTGCCATGGACAGCGGCCCCGAACGTTTCAGCGCGTATTCCAATCCCATCTGCGCCTTGCCCCACAGGGAGTTCGCCTGCGTATTCAAAGTTTTCGCATTCTGTACCTTGTAGACAGTGCGGATTTGCAGGTGATCCTGAAGATTTTCGCCTACGTTTTGCGACTCCACCAAAGGCGTTAGTCCAAGAGCCGAGATGCGATCAGGTTGGCCTATTCCGGAAAGCTCCAGCAGTTTTGGCGTGTTGATCGCACCTGAAGCCACGACAATCTCTCCGTCGCAACGGGCGAGCTGGGTCTGCCCACCTTTGGTAAAGCGGACACCTGAAGCGCGGCCTTCTTCCAGCACCAGTGCGTCAACCTGCGCCCCGGTCAGCACGCGCAGATTGTTGCGACCCATTGCCGGACGCAGAAAACCTTTTGCCGTGGTCCAGCGGACACCGCCGGACTGGTTGACCTCAAAGAAGCCCGAGCCTTCGTTGCTGCCATCGTTGAAATCGGCACAGGGTTCGATCCCGAATTCGCGTGCGCCTTCCTGCACGGCACGCAGGATTTCCCACTCCAAGCGCTGCGGCTGTACCTTCCATTCGCCACCAGATTTATGGATGACGTTATCGCCGGCGTGGTGATCCTCGGAGCGTTGAAAGTAGGGCAGTACGTCGTCCCAACCCCAGCCGGGATTTCCGAGTTGCCGCCAACCATCGTAATCTGCCGCCTGCCCCCGCATGTAAATCATGCCGTTGACTGCCGTGCAGCCGCCCAGCACCTTGCCGCGCGGGTAGACCAATGCGCGTCCATTCAGGCCGGACTCTTCAGCGGTTTTCATCATCCAGTCCGTGCGCGGATTGCCGATGCAATAGAGGTATCCAATCGGGATATGCACCCAGTGATAGTTGTCCCGCCCGCCGGCCTCCAACAGCAAAACGCGTTTCATGGCGTCGGCGCTGAGTCGGTTCGCCAATACGCAACCCGCGGTGCCCGCTCCGATGATGATATAGTCGTACCGCCCGTCGAGCGTCGTCTCAGCCATGATCTGCGGCCTCAGAAAGTAATTGTCAGTTTGCCGATCATAGCACCGGTTTCGATTATTCGATGCGCGTTTTTGAGCGTTTCCACCGAGAGTCCTTGAAACGACTTCGTTGCCGTGCACGCGATTATGCCGTCATCCACCATACGCGCCATCCGGGAAAGGATTGCGCCCTGACGGGCCATGTCTTGCGTGCTAAACATGGAACGCGTGAACATCAATTCCCACATAAAGCCGACGGATTTGCCCTGCAGTGCGCAGAGGTCGAGTTTCTCGGGGGTTTCCGCAATCGAGCTGATACGACCTTGCGGAGCGATCAGGTCGCACATCGCATCCCAATGCAGATCGAGGCCGTTGTAATGAGCAATGTAATCGACGAATTCACGCCCGTTTGCGCGTGTGTTGGCGACCAGGTCGCGGTGGTCGACGATCTCATTTGCTCCCATCTTGCGGCACCAGTCGGCGCTGTCATCGCGTGAGGCGGTGGCGATCGCCTCGTGCCCAGTCAGTTTGCGCAAAAGCTGCAACGTGATGGAGCCGACGCCACCTGCTCCACCGATGACAAGCACTGAAGCACGGGTCTCGTCCTGCGGGACTTGCAAGCGGTCAAAGAGTACTTCCCACGCGGTCAGCGTAACCAGCGGCAGCGAGGCCGCGGCTGTTGGGCTGACCGAGGTCGGCGCGAGTGATGCAATGCGATGATCCACGGCCTGCAATTCGGCATTAGACCCATCGCGACCGGCATCACCCGCGTACCAGACACGGTCACCTTTTTTGAAGCCGGTCACATCCGGGCCCACAGCCTCTACGGTTCCCACGGCGTCATAACCAAGGATCATTGGCGCCTCCAACGCCTCGTCTGGCGCGGTGCGGATGCGGCGCTTTGCGTCGGCGGGGTTGACCGAGATCGCCTCCACTGCGACCAGCAGGTCGGCCGGACGTAACTCAGGGTCGGGCAAGTCAAATTCGATCAGGCTGTCGGCATGATCGACGGGCAAGGAATTGAGGAAGCCAACGGCCTTCATGGGTCATTTCTCCGATTGCAAACGGGACCAGAACCCGCGCAAAGCGGCAGTCAGGTCCAGATAAATGTCATAGCGGCGGTCATAGTGCGATTTCATGGCCGGGTTTGGCGCGAGCTCGGCGAACGGGCGGGTCATCAGGGCGATTGCCGCGTCGTAGTTCGCCACATGGCCCGTAGCGATGGCGGCACCCATCGCCGCGCCCAACGCGCCGGTTTCGCGGGCCTCACCCACTGTGATCGGCACAGCCAAGCTGTCTGCAAACATCTGGGGCCAATGCGGACTGCGGGACCCGCCACCCGACAGGATCGCGCGATCGAAACTGACGCCGGCGTTTCGCAATGCCTCAATGTGTCGGCGATGTTCGAACATGATGCCTTCGAAGAGGGCGCGAAGAACGTGGCCTTCACCGTGCCATCCCGCAAGGCCATAGAAGCCTGCGCGATGTTCTGCTCCCTGTCCCGAGCCATAGAGGAATGGGTGGAAGAACGGATCATCGCCGGTGGGTACGACCGCGCCCAATTTGGAATTCACATATCTAAACGGGTCGTCGTGGTGTTGACCGCGTTCGACAAACTCTCGCACGTACCATTCCAGATTGGCTGCGGAGGTTGCAGAGGCTTCAATGTTCACGAAACAGCTTGGCCCGAAAGCTGAGACCATGAAGACACCCGGATCGACCACAGGCGCAGCGGAAAAAACCTGATTGATGCTCCAGCTGCCCGCGATGATGGACGCATCGCCAGGGCGTCCCGCGCCCGAGCCCAGCGCAGAGGACACCACGTCGAAGAAGCCTGCAATGACTGGCGTTCCAGCCAGTAGCCCGGTTGCGGCGGCAGCATCCGCGGTCACATGGCCTGCGATGTCGCACGGCGCCAGCAGGCGCGGCAGCAGAAGTTTCGCGTCGCTGAGGTCGTAAAGTTCGAGGAGTTCGTCGGCATAGACGGCGTCGGGCATGCGGGTCAGGCCGCAGCCAGACATGTCAGAGATGTCGCTGACCCGCTCTCCTGTCAGGTGGTATGTGATGACATCTTTGCAAAGCAGCAGCGTACCCGCCCTTTCGTAGATTTCGGGTTGGTTTTGTTTGACCCAAGCCAGCAACGTGGGCGTTTGCGACGGCCACGGCTTTTGCAAACACAGCGCATGGAGGTGGCTGCCATGGGCGGCTGTTAAATCGCTGGCCACTCCGGCGGCGCGGCTGTCGAGCGATTGAATGCCCAGCAAGGGAGCACCGGATTTGTCCAGGAGATAAAGCCCGTTGCCGTGACCGGCACAGCCCACGCCCGCAATAAGGGCGGCATTGATTCCGGCATCTGCAATACAGCCGCGGATCACCTCCTGCGCGTTGCGCCACAGTTCACCAAGGTCACGTTCCACGTGTCCCGGCGCCGGGGTCGAGGATTGCCCGTCAAGTGCTCGCATCGCCACTTGATGACCCGCGCCGTCGAACAACACCGCCTTTATGACGGTATTGCCTGCGTCTAGCCCAAGAAAATAGGTCTTAGACACTGTTATAAATCTCCCAGGCTTCCTCACCCCCAGCGCCCTTGTGGATCAACGCCATCAGAGCGGCGACCACCGCACGCGGGTTATCGTGCTGATAGACATTGCGGCCATAGACCATTCCTTGCGCGCCTTGCGCCATGAGTGCCGCGGATTTCATCAAAACGTTTTTCAGATCTTCCTTGCCACCGCCGCGAACAAGGACAGGGACGCGTGCGGCCTCTACCACGCGATGGAAGTCCTCCGCGTTTTCTGTGGGGTCGGCCTTGATGATATCGGCGCCCATTTCTGAGGCCAGACGCACCAGTGTCACGATTTTCTCCGCATTACCGTCAACTTGATAACCACCGCGCACATCATTGGACAACATCACCAACGGCTCAATCATCAAAGGCATGCCGTATTTCGAGCAGGCGGCACGGACGCGCGAGATGTTCTCAACGCATTGACGAAAAAGCTCCGGCTCGTCGGGCAGCATGAAAAGGTTCACGACCACAGCCGCAGCATCCATTTCAAGCGCGCCGATAATCGGTTCGTCGGCGTTTTGCAGCATCGACCACATCACCCGGTGGCGCGTGTCATTGTAAGGGTTACCCATGTCGATGCGCATCACCAAAGCGGGTTTGTCTTTCTCGGGGCGCGATTGCAACAGATCCGCCTGTCCGTAGGCACATTGGACCGCGTCGGGTTTGGCATTGATGAGCGTGTCCATTACGGCGGCCATGTCTTCGAGCCCCACCATGAAAGAGGGCTCGTTGCAGACACCGTGATCCACCGCCACATCAAGGCAACCGCCATTGGTGAACATCCGGTTCATCCGGGCTTTGGGACTTACGCGCATTCAATACTCCGTTCTTTTTTGTCTTCGGACAGCGTAAGCGCTTGCCCGTGGTAGGTGTTCAGTTCTGCCACCAGCATCGCGCGCTGAGCAGCAATTTCATCGGGGGTAAGATCTTGAGCTTTGGCCAGCACATCTGCCAACGCGTCGATCACCGCATCGGTAAGCGATCCGGTGACCGCCAGAGAAGTGCGGCGCAGGGCAAGGTCAGACAAAGTCTGGACAAATTCGCTGCGCGCCAAACATGCTATTTCGCCACGTGTGTGCGGCAGGCCGGGGAAGAGCGGCGCGTCATCCTCTGGGCAGTTGGCCAGCACCTCTTCTGCCTGTGCTCCGTAGTGGTCCAGCAGATGAGTGGCGCGAGCTTCGCTCACAGGCAGGGAGGCCGTAGGCGAGTACCCGCGCCCACCTCCGATGCTCAGGTCGGAGGTTGTTCCCCTGCGCGTTTGCCCCAGTTCTCTGAGAACCTCATCGGCGGCCTGCTCAGCAAAGGCGCGGAAGGTCGTCCATTTGCCGCCCACCATGCAGAATTGCGGCACCACGCCGTCAAGACGCTGCACGTAATGTCCCCGTGATATACGGCCCGTGAAATCAGCATCACTCTGCGGAAGCGGACGAATGCCAGAATACGAGAATACGATCTGACCTGCATCGATTGTTAAATCCGGGAACACACTGCGCAAGGATCCGAGGATGTAGTCCCGCTCTTCTGGCTCGCACTTGGTGCGAGCGGCGCCATCGACGCGAATATCGGTAGAGCCAACGAGCACGTGGCCCAGATAGGGAAATGCGATACAAACCCTGCCGTCTGCGTTCTCGAAATAAACCATATGCCCGGCAAGCGCCTGCAACAGTGCGTCATTGCGTAGGATCAGGTGCGACCCTTTGGTGCCCGAGATCATTCGCGGGGCATCTGCGCCCAGTGCCTCGCGCGTTTCATCGAGCCATGCGCCGGTGGCATTCACGACCACTTTCGGCGCAACGGGTATCTTCTTCCCACCGCGCAAGTCGGTTAAGTAATAGCATCCATCGACCAACGCCATTTCGGCGTAATTGAGAGCCGCAGCGTCGGGTGCATCGCGCAGGGTGTCGCGGATCATTTCGATGCAAAGTCGCTCGGGGTGACTGATCCAGGCGTCGTGATAGAGCGCGGCGCATCGGGCATCGCGCGTCAGGGCTGGGAAAACGGCACGGGTTTTGGATCTGGACAGGAACCGGTGTTTGGGCGTCTGTCGGCGATGGCGCGTGACAAAATCATAAAGCGTCAGGCCAATCTTGATGGGCAGCGCCCCGCGCCGAGCGGGTTTGCCGGACCACCCAAAGAAGCTGGCCGCTGCATTGAAGAGGCCCGAGGTCAGGCCCGCAATCGGGATTACGGTCGGCAGCGGCCGCACCAAATGCGGTGCATTGCGCAGCAGCGCATCACGTTCCGCGAGTGACTCGCGAACCAGGTCAAACTCACCGTTTTCCAGATAGCGCAGCCCCCCATGTATCATTCGCGACGGCGCAGCCGAACAACCGGAGGCAAAGTCATTCCGCTCCACCAACAGCACCCGCAAGCCTTGCAGGGCGAGGTCTCGCCAGACCCCGATCCCATTCACGCCGCCTCCGATCACCACCGCGTCAAATCGGGGGTTTTCGAGGTGGGCCAGCATATTTTGGCGTTGATTGGGCATAATCCTCTTGTCACCGGAAGATGCCCTCCGGCGTTGTTTGCGGTTAGGGTGATGGCCGGACTTAGCCGTCCAGCTCGGTGAGATGCGTGGCCGCCGCAGCACTGATCGCAGAGAGATCTGCGTCAGTCAGGCGAAGGCGACCCGCCTTGGCATTCTCTGCAGCTTGCACTTCGTCGCGTGCGCCACAGAGAGAGAAAGTGATACCCGGTTGCTGCAGCGTCCAGGCGATTATGATCTGTGCGCGTGTTGCATTGTGCGTTTCCGCAATCGGGTCAATGGCCTTCATCAGCAGCTCGACTTTTTCACGGTTTGCGAGTGAAAAGCGCGGGTTATCTTTGCGCAAATCGTCGCCTTGGAACACGCGATCGGGGCCTACGCGCCCCCCCAGCAGGCCCAGAGCCAGTGAGGAATAAGAAAGAACCGATACGCCTGCATCGCGGCAAAGCGGTAGCATCTCTACCTCCAGATCGCGCTTGATCATGGAGTATTCCTCTTGCACTGCGTCCAACTGTCCAGCTGCAAGATAGGCCCGCACATCATCAGTGCTGGTGTTCGACGCTCCGATGGAGCGGATTTTGCCTTGGGCCTTCAAGGCTTCCAGCGTTTCCATCGTTTCGTGGATCGATGTCGTGGGGTCCTGCCAGTGAGTGATGTAGTGGTCGATCACATCCACATTCAGACGTTTGAGGCTCTGTTCTACTTCATAAATGATCGCGTCACGCCCGAGATATCGGTGAACCGGCCCGCTGTCATAGTCAAAGAAGTGGTTGCCCTTCTGTGTGTGCCACACAAGCCCGCATTTGGTGGCGAGCACCACCTTGTCGCGGCGCCCCTTCAAGGCCTTTCCGACGATCTCCTCTGCCAGCCCCTGCCCATAGGCAGGCGCAGTATCGATGAGGGTGATGCCTTCGTCTATTGCTGCATGAATCGCGCGGATAGACCGCGCCTCGTCCGTGCCGCCCCACATCCAGCCGCCAATAGCCCAGGTGCCAAGACCGATCGCTGTGGCCTCGATGCCCGACTGCCCGATCGGGCGCGTCAACTGCGCGGTGTTGGAATTATCAAGCATTGGCTGTCTCCCTTTGCATTATGGCCGCGGCGGTCACATCGTCGGTGACCAGTGAGTTGAAGTAACCGCCGTTCAGCGCGGCGATGATGGGCTCGACCTTCTCCAGTCCCGAGGCAACGCCGATGGTCACAGGAATATTGAGCAGTCGCTCCGGCGGCAGCGAGACAAGGCGCGAATTCAATGCGTTGTCAGACAGGCGGCCGTCCTCCTGCACAAGGTGCCCGAGAAATTCACTGCGTACGCCCGAAGCATAGAGCGCCTTGCGGTCTTCTTCGGATACGGGGTGAGCCTCATAATAGGTGGCGTTTTCGCCGATCACCGCACCAACGCCGACCAGAGCGACAGAAGCCTTGGCGGCTTTTTCCATCACGTGGGAAACGGATTTCATCGCCATGACCATATCCCGTTCTTCTTCGTTGTCTGCATGGAGTGGCGCATGTATCAACGTGGCTCGGCCGCTCAGGCGGTCCGCGAGCGACGTGGCGATGTGGTTGACATCTGTGTAGTGCTGCCCCTGAACACCGCCCGTCATGGGCACGACCGTAACGTCATGGGCCTGTGCTGTCGTTAGGTTTTCGACAATTGCGGAAAGGGTCTTGCCGCCGGAAATCGCAATGGTGTCCCCGTCCCGAACGGTATCTACGAGCAGGTTCGCCGCTGCCCGACCGACCTCATTCAGGGTCGCCTCGGGAGAACCGGTGACCGACGGAACGACAAGGCAGTTGCGCAGACCCCAATGGTCAGAGATTTCGCATTCAAGATCAAAGAGACGTAAGAGCGGACTTTTTATCGTTATGTGAACCATTCCCAACTCGCGGCCCTGTTTGATTAGCCGGTTCACCTTGGCAGTAGACAAGCCCATTTCTTTGGCGATATCTGCCTGCAACTTCCCGCTCTCAAAATGCTGAGTCAGCACTTGCGCGATAAGGCGCATCTGGTCCGGTTTGATGTTGTCGGCGTTCATTTCCGACCCCCTTTTCGGCTGACTAGGTGATTGGTGGCGGCGGCCAATAGTAGCGCAGCGCCGATAACCAGTGTTTGTGTGTAGGCGGGCACAATGGTCAGCATACCGATGGTCAGGCACATGATGATCAGCGCTCCGATGAAAGAACGTTGTACCTTTCCCTCACCTCCTGAAAACGCTGTACCACCAAGCAACACAACGAGGATCGCCGTCAGTTCCATCCCGTCGCCGGAAAGAGGATCGCCCAACGACATGAAAGACGACCGCGCAATTCCTGCCAGCGCTGCGGATATGCCAACCAGAACATAGAGCCCAAAAACCACACGTCCGGTTTTGATACCTGAGAGCTTGGCTGCCGTCGGGTTGCCGCCGGTGGCGGCGGCGTATTTGCCCAACACGCCGCGTTTCTGGATCACGATCAGCGCCAATGACACAGCAATCGCTACCCAGACCGAAGCTGGCAGATCCAAAAGTGCCCCAGAGCGGCCATAGGAATTAAACCAGCCCGGCATCTTCAAACCGCCTCCAGATTTGATGGCAGAGGTACCATCTTCAACAAGCAGCAGCGCAATGCCTTTGTAAAGACTAAGCGTGATGAGCGTCGCAATGACCGGCGTGATCCGCATGCGCACAACTAGAAAGCCGTTGATCGCGCCCAGTAGCACGCCAACCAGAACTGTCAGGGCAAAAGCGGGCAGAAAGGGCACGCCATTCAGCGCCAGCATCGCGTAAACCACCGCCGAGAGACTCATCGCCGATCCGACCGAAAGATCGATGTATCCCGAGACCATTAGCAGCGTAAAGGCGCCGCAGATGACGAGGATCGGGGCCGAGACGCGAAGAATGTTGATGATGTTGCGTTTGTAGAGGAAGTTACCCCGCTCAAAAAGAGGGAACTGATCCAGATTAGCCGATGCCAGCAACGCCACCAATACGATCAGCACAAGGTAGATGTAATAGTCCTTAAGGAACCCGGTCACCGCAAAACTCTTAGTCATATCCCTCACCGGTTCCTGCGGGCCAGCGCCCAGGTTTGTGCTGTGATGGCAAGAAAGACCGCCACTGCCTTGAGTATGAATTGCCAGTCGGGCGAGAGCACCAAACCCGTCGCGGCAGAAGTGACCACCGCGAGGATGATTGCGCCAAAAAACATCCCGATAACCGAACCAAAACCGCCTGCAATCGCCACCCCGCCCAGAAGTGCAATGACAAGTGCATCGAACTCCATCAGCATGCCTCTGTTCGAGAACCCGGATTTGAACTCGGATGCGAGCAAAATGCCGACCATGCCTGCGATCGCGGCCGAAAATAGATAGAGCCTCGTCACGTGACGGCCCCTGTCGATGCCCGAAAGAGTCGCCGCCACCGGGTTCGCACCGACCCAATAGGTGACGCGGCCGATCAGCATGCGGCGCTCGATAAACACGGCGACCAACAACAGCATCCCCATCAGCACCACCGGCAATTTCACCGTACCGAAAAGCGTCAGGTTGCCCAGCGTGCCAAAACCGTCCGGCAGGTTTGTGTTGCGCTGGGAGCCGTGAGTGATGACCTGCGCGAGTCCACGCGCCACCATCATCGTGCCCAGTGTTACAATGATCGACGGCACACCGAGGCGCACTACGAAAAACGCATTCAATGCCCCGATCGCCAGCGCCCCGGCCATAGCGCCCGCCAAAGCCAGCGGCAGCGGGAAGCCGAGCCCTGTAGAAAGCGTATTTGCGCCACCGGTTGACTGCGCCAGCCAGACCGACAGTACGCCCGCAAGTGCCACATTGCCGCCGACTGACAGATCGAAATTACCCGAGACCAGCAGGAAAGTGACACCTACTCCCAGTGAGATCACCGCCCAGTTATTGGTCACCAAATTGATCATGTTCTGAAGCTGAAAGAAGTTCGGAACCAAGACAGAGGCCAGCAGAAAGAGCAACACGGCAACCACTGCGACCATCACGGTAATAAAACCTTGGTCGCTTAAGCGACGATGCTTGCGCGCGGTAATCGGGGAGACAGCCAGCGTGGTCATGCCGCGTCCTCCTGCATGCTGCCCCCTGTCACCAGGTCGAGGATTTGGGCCGTGTCTACATTGTCTCCGTTTCGGATTCCTGCGCGCAATTGGCCGTCATAGAGCAGGAAAATGCGATCACATATGCCCAACACTTCTTCGAGTTCCGACGAGAAGATGGCGACCGTGTTATCTTGATCGGCCAGCGACTTGATGATGTCGTAAATCTCTGTCTTTGCACCGACGTCGACGCCCCGCGTCGGTTCATCCAGCAAAAGCAGTTCTGCCTGCGAGAACAGGCATTTAGCAAGAACAACCTTTTGCTGATTGCCGCCGGAGAGTTTCTCGGTCTGTTTTTCGATGCTGTCCGTGGCGATGCGCAAGCGAGAAACAAATTCATGAGCCGCGCGCTCCTCCTTGTCGGCGCGGAACACCCCCCCCTTGGACATGCGCGGCAAGTTCATAACAGGGATGTTTTCCTGGATCGACATCGCGGTGAACAAACCCTGCGTTCGCCGCTCTTCTGGCACCAGGGCAATCCCTGCGGCCAGTGCATCTTTAGGGGTATGACCCACAGGTTGGGATTTGAATATGATCTCACCGTCATAGCTGTCAGCGGCAAAAATCGCGCGGGCGATTTCGGTTTTGCCTGCACCCACGAGGCCGTAAAAGCCGACGATCTCGCCTTTGCGAATGTCAAAGCTGACATTTTTCAGCAGGTGGTTGGTCAGGCCTCGCGCTGTCAACACGACGTCACCGGGTGGGTTGGGACGCGGCTCATAATTATGAGCCACCGTGCGTCCGATCATCATTTCGATCAGTTCTGGGCGGCCCTCGACCTTTACTAGAGGTTTGGTAGCAATGTGTTTTCCATCCCGCAAAACGGTCACATTGTCACCCAGCGTGAAAATCTCTTCGAGCTTGTGAGATATGTATATGACGGTCACGCCGTTGTCTTTCAGGCGCCGGATCACTTCAAAAAGGCGTTCTACCTCGCGCTCCGATAGCGCGGCGGTGGGTTCATCCATAATTATCACGCTTGCACCCGAAGAGGCGGCGCGGGCGATTTCCACGATCTGTTTCTGCGCGACCGAGAGGCTTGATACGCGGACCGCTGGGTCAATAGAAGGCTCGATCGCCGCCAGCGTTTTGACAACACGGTCGTCGAGATCTGATCGAATGAGAAAGCCGAAGCGCTTAGCCTCCAATCCCAGAGTCAGGTTTTCTCGCACGGTCAATTCGTCGACCACATGCAATTCCTGAAACAGGGTGGCGATACCGTTGTCGCGGGCCTCTTGCGGATTGGTCGGATTGTGCGTCTTACCGTTCACGCGCATCGATCCTGCCGAGGGGGCCAGCGCGCCGGTGATCATCTTGACCAGCGTGGACTTGCCTGCGCCGTTTTCCCCGACCAGGCAATGCACAGTGCCCGGTTCGATTGCGAAGCTGACCGCATCTACCGCGCGTACGCCTGGGTAGTCGCGGGTCAGTTCATCAATTTCGAGCGCTGGGATTTGTGTTGAGGTAGCCATTGTTGTCCCGCCTGTCCGCTGACGCGGGTCTCCAAACCTTTGCCCGGAGACCCAGCATTAGATTAGCTGCCTCCGAATTGAGCCGCGAGCCATTTTTCTGCAGCTGCTTCTTCCATGCCCCAGTAGGAGATCGTGTAAGCCTTGTAGAAAAACTCCTCCGCGGTTTCGGAGGTCTTCGCTACTTTGCCGTCGAGCACATCCATGATCAGATCGATGCGCCCCTGCGCTGTTTCGACCGGGGGCAACCCCATGGAAAGCTTCAGGGATGAATTTGGGTCATAGACCATTTCATGTTCCACTGAGTCGAAGTCGACGGAGGCAACAATCTCAGTTACGGGTTTGCCGTCTTCGAATTTACCCCGACCCAGTTGAGCTAGGCCTGCCATAGTGCCGACGGTCAGGTTCGACGCTTCTGAATAGATCAGGTTTACTTCCGGACGCTGGGTCAGCAGGTCGACGATGATTTGCTTGGCAGCTTCCTGACCGGCAGAGCTGTCCAGAGCTCCGAGGTTTTCAGCATTGGGATCAACCGAAAGCACACCTTCGACAAAGGGGCGGGTCCGGCCGGAGTTCACCTCGGTGTGGTTTGGCCAGCCCAACTGCACCATGACAATAGGCTTGTCAGGGTGGGCGTCCTTCCACGCTTTGGCCATCTGTGCACCCATTTCAAAGGATACTGCTGCCTCGTCGCTGCGGGCGGTTGGGATACCTGTGTCTGTGATCGGGCTAAAGAAAGAGGTCATCACAATGCCCTCGTCCAGCGCGTCACGCACGCCCGGCGTGGCAGCTTCGGCGTCCCAGATATGCAGCGTGGCGGCGTCAAAACCTCCTGCAACCACCTGGTCTACGTTCTGGGTCATCACAGCAGAATCTGCCTGGCCATCAAAGACCACCACCTCGGCACCGTATTTTTCACTAGCGTAGCGCTGTGCTTCTGCCGCTTGACTTTGGTGAAAGACGTTCGACAGGTCCGAGACGAAAAACGCGATGCGCTCGCCATCGGCCATTGCCGCACCCGTCCAGATTGCTGTTGAGGCGACCAGCCCCGCCACGCGGGATGTAAAAGTCAGGGTCCGCATATGTTGCACTCCTCCGTTGCTTAGGGACCGACCAGGGTTCACTTCCCCGATCCAGTTCACCCCGCAAGCATTCCGATTATCAGATTGTGAATTTTCTTGCAAAGTGTGGAATAAATCTCACATCAGATGCAAAAGCGGTCAACAACTTTTATTTCAGTAAACTGAAATTTATTTCATAAAAGAGTCTCACTGGGAAATTCAAGAAGTAAGTACTTAGTTTTTATGACACTTATTCGACTGCTAGTCGTTCAGAGAGTGATGAGTAGATCTGCGCCGAGCCCATTCTGGCAAGTCAAATCGACCAATGGCAACAAAATCTTTGGGTCGAAAGTATCGAATTCTTCAAGGTTGACGAACGTTCAGCGCAAATTGACATTCGTGCATGAATGCTGATTCTTCGCTAGGCCCATTTCTGGCAAAAGTAGCGGGTCAACGCGAAACGCGTTGCCGGATTTCGCCTGGTCTGACGCATGCAGTGGCGCCCGGGGCTTGCCCTCTGAACCCTGCATTTGCGATCGGGCAGCTTCCGGTGGGTCTTGTCAGAAGAACTTTGCTAGAGCGGGGCAGGGGGTTTGCGTAGCGTTGGAGAATGACCAAACCTGCCTCCTTCAAGTACTTCAAAACCAGTCCCGAGATCATCCGCC
>NZ_JBXWSJ010000081.1:0-14807 GCF_059613365.1 Ruegeria sp. BHSA163 | reverse complement strand
GCGCAATCTGGGGTGAGACAACAGCGCTGCAAGTGCGACCCCAATTGGGTTCTGAACGAGCATATGGATCAAGAAGAACCAGAAATTGTTGCCTAGTGCGTTCCAGAATTGTTCGGACCAGAGCGGATCGAAAAACAGAGTTCGGAAGTTCTGAAAGCCGACGTAAACACGGCTTTGATCTACCTCTGTAAACAGCGCAAGGCGTAACGTGTTGAACAAAGGAAAGATCATCACCGCGGTGTAAACCAGCACGGCAGGTGCAAGGAAAACGGCGATATGCCATCTAGTGCGGCGCGTCTGCATGAGGAACTCCGGGAGAGGGGTCCGGACGCGAAACCAAGTGCCGCGTCCGGTAGGTTCAGTTGTCAGGCTTTACTGATGCGGTGCATACCAGCTAGCCAGTCCATCCTGCAGGCGTTGACCAGCGTCGGTAGGCGTCTCTGCGCCTCTTATGACGTTGGCGGATGCGTTCCATGTCTCAAGCTCGAGATTTGGCTCGCCGCGTGATAGAATTTGATAAGTGGATCGAATGGTTGTTTCGCAATCGCCGCGCCAACTTACGAATTCCTTTGCAAGCGGATCTTCCAGCTCCACCGGTTCATTGGACAGAGGGAAGAAACCTGGCAAAGCGTTACCAAAAATTTTCGCGAATTCAGGAGAAGCGACCCAAGCCAAAAACGTCCTGGCGGCTTCGGCGTTTTCTGTGGCTGCGTTCATGCCTATGCCGATATCCGTATGGTCTGAAATATAGCATGTGTCGCCAGCGTTCTGGACCGGGGGCTTGAAAGCGCCCATTTCGAAATCAGCCTGCGTGTTGAAGCCGGATATTTCCCAACTGCCCGCCGGGTAGATGGCAGCACGGCCGAGAGTGAACAGGTTCTGGCTGTCAGGATAAGTTTGTGCCTCGAAACCATCGCCGAGATAGTCCTTCCATTTTGCCAGCGTCGCATATGGCTCAACCCATTGTGGATCAGTCAGCTTCTGAGTTCCTTCGATCAACGCCAAACGTCCTTCCTCACCATTCCAATAGTTTGGGCCGATATTGTTGTATCCCATGGTTGCCGCCTCCCATTGGTCATTTGTGCCCATGGCCATCGGGATATAAGTGCCGTCCTCCTTAATTTTCTCTAGCGCTGCAAAGAACTCGGCTTCGGTTGTTGGCTCTTCAATTCCCAACTCGTTGAAGGCATCCTTGTTGTAAATGAAACCATGAATCACCGATGCCATAGGAACGCAAAATGTGGCAGATCCGTCATCGGTTTGCCAAGCTGCCTTTGCCACGTCTGAAAAATTCGACATCGCTGACAGGTCTGACAGATCGGACAAATGCCCTCCTTCATACAAGCCGAGCGATCGGTCAAATGGGCGGCAAGTAATGATGTCTCCGGCAGAGCCGGCCTCTAGCTTGGCATTCAGAGCGGCATCGTATTCTGTGGGTGCAAACGGCGAAAACACCAACTTTATTCCGGGATTTTCAGCCTCGAATGCCGGAATGATCTTTTCTTGCCACAAGGCAAGGTCATCGTTTCGCCAGCTTTCAATCGTTAGCGTAGCTTCCTGAGCATAGGCGGCACTTGCAACAAGTGCAGTGCTCATCATGGCAAGGCTTAGAATTTTGCGTTTCATTTGTTTACTCCCAGGTTGGTTGTTTCGTTGGCTTTGGTCAGTTGCTCAAATGCGGGGCGCAGGTGGCCGCCGGATTCGTCTAACAACTTTTGCGTGATTTTTACTGAGTCGGCACCGGCGGCCAAAAGGATAGCGTTTTTGAGATTGCCGTCAGCCGCCATAAGTGCGGAATTGGCGCTGTCTGGCGTCACGCCAGTCAGTTGGCACACAATCCCGTTTGCTCGATCGCGTAGCTTGTCATTGTCTGCGCGCAGGTTGATCATCATGCCGTCTTGAATATGACCAAGTTCCACGGCCATCAGGGTGGACAGCATGTTCAAGGCAATCTTCTGCGCGGTTCCCGCGCCCATGCGCGTCGAACCCGAGATCAACTCGGGTGGGGTGGAAAGTAAAATGGCGTGATCCGCCATTCGCAGCAATGGCGTGTCCGGATTGTTAGCAATGCCAATTATTGTCGCGCCAGCTGTACGAGCAATTTTTGCCGCCTCAATAGTATAAGGCGTGGTGCCGCTGGCCGAAACCATGATCACAGTGTCGGCATTTGAAAGGTTCTTCAGTTCTTGGCTAAGCGAGTCGGCGGCATCCTCGACGTCGCCAGGCATTTCCGGGCTTGTCGGCAGACCGCCGGCCATATGGATCCGAATTTGTTTTGACGGGATGGAAAATGTCCCACCAAGTTCCAGCGCGTCTGACGCCGCCATTTGCCCGGACGAGCCGGCGGCCAGGTACCGTAGAATTCCACCTGAGCGGATAGTTTTTGCCATTGCTCTCGCGCCATTGCAAATTGGCCCCAAGGATTCCAGGGGCGATCGCGCGGCTTCTGCTTGGCTATTGGCGAGGAGTTCAGCGACCTCGATCAGTGGTCGAGTGTCCAAACCTTTTGCGTGCTGGTGCAGTTGCTCTGTCACTGGCTTGGTCACGTGATTCCCCCTTTGGCTTCGTACATCATACCTTTTAGATACCATTAGTCTACCATTTTGTTTATTTCGGAGAAGTTTGCGTTATTTTGCCAAAAATACCGAATTTGGTTGCAATTAGGACTTCTATTATTGAGAAAGGTATTATATAGGTCTTATTATGACACAGCCTATCAACACTCTTATTTTAGCTGTCGATGGAGGGGGGACGCGTTGCCGCCTTGCTGCGATTGAAGGTGAAGTCATCAGCAGGGTTGAGGTGGGCGCGGCCAACGTATCGACCAATTTTGAGGCGGCTTGCGCCGAGTTGTTGGGTGGTTTGCAAGTGTTGGCCGCGGAATCCGGCCATGAGGTGAGCACCCTAACTAGGGCGCCAACTTACATGGGTTTGGCTGGGATAACTGGAGAGGCGATTGCAAGGAAGCTTGCACAGGCGCTTCCAT
This sequence comes from Ruegeria sp. BHSA163, assembly GCF_059613365.1. NCBI lineage: Bacteria > Pseudomonadati > Pseudomonadota > Alphaproteobacteria > Rhodobacterales > Roseobacteraceae > Ruegeria > Ruegeria sp. BHSA163. The sequence continues at coordinate 11,821 of NZ_JBXWSJ010000081.1, read as the reverse complement.
TTGATCGAATTAAGATAGAAGATGATCGCGCTGCGGCATTGCGCGGTGCGTTGGGTGAGGGCGAGGGGTTCGTTGCGCATTGCGGCACAGGCTCGTTTCTTGCGTCGCAGCTGTCTGGTGGTCGGCGGTTCTCTGGCGGTTGGGGGCCGGTTCTCGGCGATCAGGCGTCTGCGCAATGGGTCGGGCGCCGCGCTTTGTCCGAGACGTTGGAATGCGTAGATGGGCTAAATGGATCATCAGGTATGGCGACCCAGCTTTTGTCCCGTTTTGGCGGGCCTGCGGAGATTGTGCAGGTTGCGGCAAAAATGACGCCGTATGAACTTGGATCGCTTGCCCCTGTGGTTACAGAATTCTCGGATCAGGGGGATGAGCTGGCCAAAAAAATTCTGCAGGATGGGGCCGATCATTTAGCAGGGCGTTTGACCAAAATGGGTTGGGTTGCCGGGATGCCGATCTGCCTTACCGGCGGAATTGGGCCACGGTTTGGACCTTATCTGCCCACCATAATGCAATCTGAACTAGTCGAACCTGCAGGCGATCCACTTTCGGGTGCGATTGCTTTGGCTCGCGAGTTTCTGGAGGAGATCGAAAGTGAACATCGCTGATTTCCTGCGCCCGGAGGGGTGGCTGGGCCAAAATTCCGGCCCGCGTTATGTGCAATTGCGTCAAAGGCTTGAGAAAGGAATTGAAGAAGGGATTTTACCGCCCAACAGCTCGTTGCCGCCTGAAAGAGAAATTGCAGAACTGACGGATCTTTCCAGAGTCACCGTCCGCAAGGCCATTCAAGAATTGGTGCGAAAAGGCGCAATTGAACAACGTCAGGGATCGGGTTCATTTGTGCGTGAACCCGTGGCGAGAGTTGAGCAATCGTTATCGCATTTGACTTCGTTTACCGAAGATATGGAACGACGGGGCCTAAAGACGACGTCAACTTGGCTCGAGAGAGGAATTTTTCTGCCGTCCCCGGAAGAGATGATGGCGTTGGGTCTATCTGCGAATGAGCAGGTCGCCCGAATTCATCGCCTGCGCGAAGCGGGTGGCCGCCCGATGGCGTTGGAACGTGCGGCATTGCCGTTGGACATTTTACCCAACCCAACTGAGGTTACCGGCTCGCTTTATGCAGTTCTGGAAAAAACAGGGTTTCGGCCAGTCAGGGCAATTCAAAAGATCTCTGCAATCAACCTAGAAGCTCCGGAGGCTGAACTTTTGGATGTCGCCGAAGGAACAGCCGGGCTTCGTATCCAAAGAACTTCGTATCTGGAAAGCGGGCGTGTGGCCGAACTCACACGTTCAATCTACCACGGTGATGCCTACGACTTCGTGGCAGAGCTGCGACTGTCAAACTGAAAGCCTGGGGCCATGTACAAAGAAACGACGCAAATGAGGCGGGAAATCAATGAGATACCCGTCGCCGTTGAAAGACTATTAACCGAAGGTGCGGAACTTGTCTCTCGAACCGCAAGTGAAATCCAAGACCGAAATCCACGCTTTCTGATCTCGGTGGCGCGCGGATCTTCGGATCATGCCTGCAGCTACCTCAAATACGCTGCCGAGTTGTTGCTTGGGTTGCCTATGGCGTCAGTCGGACCCTCGGTCAAATCGATCTATGGTGTTGATATGCGCTGCGAGGATGCGGTTTGTATCGCGGTGTCACAATCCGGACAAAGCCCGGATATCGTTAAGCTGACGCGATCTATGACAGAAGGCGGTGCTTATTCGGTGGCAATCACCAACGAGACTGGATCGGCACTGTCACAAGTCTCGAAGGCAACGTTACCGATCTTTGCAGGACCCGAATTAAGCGTGGCGGCCACCAAAACTTTCGTTACTTCGCTGGTTGCCGGATTGTGGTTGCTGGCGCAGGTCAAACGGGACGAAGATTTGTTGCGGGCCATACGTGGGCTGCCGGAAGACCTGTCTGCTGCTATTGCTTGTGACTGGAGCGTTGCGGCAACCGCCGTGAGCGACCGATCTCTGTTTACGCTTGGGCGCGGTACGTCGTTGGCGATTTCAAACGAAGCTGCACTGAAATTTAAGGAAACCTGCCAAATTCACGCAGAAAGCTATTCGTCCGCGGAGGTTCTGCACGGACCGGTATCTATCGTTGATCAGGGTTTTCCGGTTTTAGCACTAGCCTCGGGCGATGCGGCGGAGGCCAATCTGGCAGAGGTCGCAGATACGTTGGCTGAAAAGGGCGCGCAGGTTTTTGCCACAACCAGCCAGGTAAAGCGGGCTTCAGTTTTGCCGCATGTGCGAACGTCGCACTGGATCACAGACCCGATACCAACAATCGCTTCTTTCTACGGAATGGTCGAAAAGGTTGCTACTGAACGTGGAATAAACCCTGATGCACCACGCCACCTGCGAAAAGTGACAGAAACGGTATGAGACCGGACTCGATAACTTTTGCCGGAGGTCAGATTTTTGACGGCGAAACCCTGTTATTCGGGTACGCTGTTCGATTCCGAAACGGGATCTGGGATGAGATGTTTCCGGAAACCGAACTGTCCGCGGAGGACCGCGTAGAAGATCTGGCGGGTGATATCCTAAGTCCAGGATACGTTGACCTACAGGTCAATGGCGGTGGTGGGGTAATGTTCAATGATGATCCTTCGGTCGAGTCTTTGGCTATCATAGCCTCAGCGCACCGGGATTTGGGTGCGACGTCAATATTGCCAACCTTAATAACCGATACGCCAGAAAAGACGCGGGCCGCAGTTGATGCGGCGATCCAAGCCTGTAAAGAGGGCGTGCCTGGAGTTGTGGGGCTTCATCTAGAGGGACCGCATCTGTCCCAACGCCGAAAAGGGGCCCACGATGCCGCCCTGATCCGGCCAATGTTGCCCGCGGACCTTGATTTGATCCTTGATGCTGCTGAGCAATTGCCTACGCTGATGGTGACTTTGGCGCCAGAAAGCACGACACCGGATCAGGTCAGAGTTTTGTCGCAGGCCGGAGTTGTGGTCTCATTGGGGCATACCGATGCACCATTTGATACTTGCATTAGTTTTGCGGGCGCTGGCGCGAGATGTGCAACGCATCTTTTCAACGCCATGAGCCAACTGGGCAGTCGCGAGCCGGGTTTGGTCGGCGCGGTCCTGTCAAACGGTGGTATCTTTGCGGGTTTGATTGCGGATGGCGTCCACGTTCACCCCGAAACAATGCGCGCCGCATGGTTGGCCAAGCGCGGGCCGGGGCAGATATTCCTTGTTAGTGACGCAATGGCGGTCGCTGGAACGAAACTTACTGAATTCCAGCTGGAAGGTCGGCTTATTCAGCGAGAAAGCGGCAGGCTAACGCTGTCAGATGGTACTTTGGCCGGAGCAGACCTTGATCTGACAACTGCGTTAAGGGTTCTGACCGAGCAGGTAGGTTTGCCGCTGGTACAGGCGCTTTCTGCGGCTACCACTGTTCCTGCACGGTTTCTTGCGGACAGTGATCGATTCCAAACCAAGTCACTGACACGTGCAATTAGAATTTCCTCTGATTTATCCGGTGCTCGGCCAATTTTGGCTGACCAGTGACCGGTCTTCCAGCGCATATAGCTATTGCATTGGAATTTCCTGACGCAAATTCCCCGTCGTTTTGTCAAAAATTAGGATACGGTTGTCATTCGTTACAATGACATACCAGTTACTGCCGATTGTAAGTGCCTCAGCCCGGGCGCCATCAGGTAATTCTATTTGGTCGGGCAGGGTGGGGGTTCTGTCCGACAAGCGGATGACAATCAACGCGAATGTCAATAAAACGCCGCCAATCATAACCGCAGTCAACAACATGACCATGCGTCGCAGCGTTCGCAGCTGAGGTGTTTCCTGGGGTTCAAGAGGGTCGGAAGGGACAGACATGGGCACCCGCCTGATAGAGTTTCATATCGCGGCCACGCCGCCGCCCCGCCTTGATAAGGCGCTTTCCCGGGATGTACCAGATGGTGAAAACCTCTCGCGCACCCGGTTAGCAAGGTTGATCCAAGAGGGTGCTGTATCGGTTAACGGAAAGGTGATCGACGACCCCAAATCTAAAGTGGCTGAAGGTTCAATTGTCTCGGTCGCAGTTTCTGAGGCTGAGGAGAGCCATATAGAGCCCGAGGACATACCATTAGAAGTCGTGTTTGAGGATAACGATCTGATCGTAGTCAACAAACCGGCTGGGATGGTTGTGCACCCGGCCCCCGGATCTTCGAATGGGACTCTCGTTAACGCGCTGCTGCACCATTGCGGAGAAGATTTGTCAGGTGTTGGTGGAGTCAAAAGGCCAGGTATCGTTCACAGAATAGACAAAGATACCAGCGGCTTGCTGGTTGTTGCTAAATCAGATGCCGCTCATCATGGATTGGCGGCACAGTTTCACGCACACACTGTCGAACGCTATTATCGCGCAGTCTGCTATGGCGTGCCAGACGCCAACGACCCACGTCTGAGAGGCGTAAAAGGTGTGAGTTTTGAACCCGGCAACATAATGCGGTTAACTACTCAATTGGCTCGGCACAAAACCGACCGGCAAAAACAGGCTGTCTTGTTTCATGGTGGCAAACACGCAGTGACACGTGCCAGAGTGGTCGAGACGTTTGGGTCACCTAGTGTATTGTCTTTTGTTGAATGCTGGCTTGAAACAGGGCGAACGCACCAAATTCGGGTGCATATGGCTCACGCAGGCCACAGCCTGATTGGTGATCCGGTTTACGGGGGCAAGCGGAAACTGGCGACTCGGGCCTTTGATGAAGCAACAACTCAGGCAATCAGCGACTTTCCGCGCCAAGCCCTTCATGCTGCCGTATTGGGATTTGAACATCCGGTTAACGGAGGAATTTTACGTTTTGAGGCAGATTTACCTGAGGATATGCAGTCATTGTTGGACGCGCTGCGTCAGCAATCGTCATAATTCGCAAAGACGCGTGATATAGGCGATCTCAGCTTTTCTTTATCAAAGGTTAATCGCATACTGTTACCAGTTCCTCTTGAATGTCATGGGTCTGGTGCCCATATCCCATGTTAAGGGCTTAAACATTTGTCCAAGGGGCAGAAATAAATGGCAAATTACTCAAACCTTCCCGCGCCGACCCCCGAAGGTGGTCTGAACCGCTATATGCAGGAAATCCGCAAATTTCCCTTGTTGGAGCCAGAGGAAGAATACATGCTGGCCAAGCGATGGGTTGAAGAACAAGACACGGAAGCGGCGCACAAAATGGTTACGTCGCACCTGCGTTTGGCGGCTAAAATAGCCATGGGTTATCGCGGCTATGGCCTTCCGCAGGCTGAGGTGATTTCCGAGGCCAACGTTGGCTTGATGCAGGCGGTTAAACGCTTTGACCCAGAGAAAGGTTTCCGCCTGGCGACCTATGCCATGTGGTGGATTCGGGCCTCGATCCAAGAGTACATCCTTAGATCCTGGTCTCTGGTTAAGCTAGGGACAACTTCGGCACAGAAAAAGCTGTTCTTTAACCTTCGCAAAGCCAAAGCGCGTATCGGCGCGTTGGAAGAGGGTGATCTACGTCCCGAGAACGTCACCCAAATTGCGAACGATTTAGGAGTTACCGAAGAAGAAGTCATAAGCATGAATCGCCGCATGTCTGGTGGTGATGCCTCGCTGAACGCGACAGTTGGGTCCGAGGGCGAGGGCAGCATGCAATGGCAAGACTGGCTGGAGGACGAAGATGCCGATCAGGCGGGCGATTACGAAGCGCGGGACGAGCTTGAAGCCCGCCGTGAATTGCTGACTGCGGCACTGGATGTTCTGAATGACCGGGAAAAGGACATTCTGACTCAGCGTCGCCTGATGGATCAGCCGGTTACACTTGAAGAGTTGAGCACTCAGTACAATGTCAGCCGCGAGCGCATCCGTCAGATCGAGGTCAGGGCTTTTGAAAAGCTTCAGAAAAAGATGCGTGAGCTGGCTCGTGAAAAGGGAATGCTCAGCAAAGTCTGAGGTTTCGCTTGAAATCCATTGAAAGCCGGTCCGATATTAATCGGGCCGGTTTTTTCGAGTTTACGGCAGGAAAATTTAGTTAACGGTTACTCAGTGATTGCCATACGAATAAAGAAACGCTAGCGCTAACATTTAGCGACATAGCCGCAGAAGGAGGGTATTCATGGAACAGCCTGTTAAATGGGGGGTGCTCGGAGCCTCAAAATTCGCTCGTCAGTTTATGGCACCCGCAATTCATGCTGCCGATGGTGCTCAGCTTATGGGGCTGGCCACATCGGACCCGGCCAAAGCAAAGCCGTTTCAGAATTTTTGCTCGAATTTGACGGTTTATGATAGCTATGAAGCGTTACTTGCGGACCCCGAAATAGAAGCGGTTTATATCCCATTACCAAATCACTTGCATGTCGAATGGAGCCTTAAGGCCATGGAGGCAGGCAAGCATGTCTTGTGTGAAAAGCCAATGACAATGCGGACGCAGGAATTCGACCAACTAATTGCCAAGCGAGATCAAACCGGATTGCTGGCGGCCGAGGCATACATGATCGTCCATCATCCGCAATGGCAACTGGTGCGAAAACTGGTTTCCGAAGGAGAGATTGGAAAACTTGGCCATATCTCAGGGGTTTTCACATACGATAATCGCGCTGACACAGGCAACATCAGAAATCGCCCGGAAACCGGTGGCGGTGGATTGCGTGACATAGGTGTTTATGTCATCGGCAGCGCCCGTTATGTAACCGGTCAAGAACCTGACGAAATTCGATCTTCCATACGCTGGGAGAATGGCGTCGATACATTTACCGAGATTAATGCCCGTTTCCCGGGCTTTACGTACTCCACATATGTTTCAACGCGCATGCATCCAAATCAGGCCATGGAGTTTCATGGTGACAAAGGTGTTATTCGCCTGACTGCCCCCTTCAATGCACGTGTTTTTGGCGAAGCGCGAGTGGAATTGCACCGCCACGGACTCGAATTGCAGGTATTCCGCTTTCCCGGCGACGACCACTACAAACTGCAGGTCGAAGCGTTTGGTCGCTCGGTAAGGGATGGGGTAGGCTACCCATGTTCTCTGGAGTTTGCTCGCGGCACGCAGGTTGTGATTGACCAGGTTTTTGAGGTCGCTAGGCAACTCTGAGCAACCTCTTGCCATCTCCGCGGTGGGCAGCCTAAGTTGTTACTTATCCTTTCTGGAGGCGAACAATGGCTGGTGGCTGGGCGCGCGACGGCGCGGTAAGCGAACAAATTGAAGCTTCGATTTCGGATGAGTTAGCTAGAATGCAAGCGCAGAAGCGACCCGTTGGGGAAAGCCTGTCGCACTGTGCGGACTGCGATGAGCCGATCCCAGAAAAAACGACGTCTTGCGTTGCCGGGCGTTAAACTTTGCCTCGAATGTCAAAAGGAACGTGACGGGGTATTCAAATCACGGGGCGGAATCAACCGTCGAGGATCAAAGGACAGCCAACTAAGGTAGGGGGCTGGGTATTGAAAGAGACTTCTGATCACTCCCTCTTGTGGCGGCAAAGCGGATTGTTTCTGGGTTTTGCGGCGGCTTTTCTTTGGGGCACCCACAGCGTTATTGTTCGCTATTTGACGGCAGATTTGAATGGAATGCAGATTGCCGTTTTGCGGTTGTTCATCGCGGCTTTTGCCATTCTGCTCATTTTACGGATCATGCGATCGCCAATAAATATAGGGTTTTCTGATCGAAATTTCCTATTGGCTGTCGTTGCAACCGTCGTAAATTACATTTTATTTCACGTTGGGCTCGAACATACCGGCGCGGCGAATGCGATGGTTTTAGAGAACACCGCTCCGTTCTTTGTGTTAGTTTTCTTATTCTTTTTTGCCAAAACAACAGTTGGACGAATTGAAATCTTAGCCACGGTCTTGGCCATTTTTGGCGTGTCTTTGACCGTTTATCAGGACTTTCGGGGTGGTGGCGAACCTTTGGTCGGTGACCTCATGGAGATCGGAGCGGGAATAAGTTGGGCAGTTTTCTTGATTTCCAGCAGTCGCGCAATGCAGTCCTCTCAGTCCACCGAGGAAAGGTTAAATTTTCTGTTTGGCATCTTTTTGTGTTCTGCCGTCCTTTTGACTCCGCTTTCTTTTGTAACGATGCAGGTTCCCACGGCCAAGGATCTGGTATTTCTGGTTTTGCTCGGTGTTTTTCCAACCGCGCTTGCTTACTATTTGTGGTACGAAGCTGCTGCACGCCTATCGACGCTGACAGCAAGTTTGCTGTTTGCAGCTTCGGTCATTTTTACATTCATTAATTCTGCAGTATTTCTTGGCGCTTCAATTACTGTCCCCGCCGTCGTAGGCGCTGGATTGATTGTCTTTGCGATCTTCCTGACAACAAAAGATAAATCGGACGAGTGACTGAGGCAGCGTTTATCGCGCCGCCCCAATCCAATCTACGATTCCATTGCTTCAAGTTCGTCGATAAAGCCCGAAATCATAGAAAGGCCTTTCTCCCAGAACCGAGGGTCAGTGGCATCCAGACCAAATGGTTCGAGCAGTTCTTTGTGATGTTTCGATCCACCAGCGCGCAACATTTCGAAGTACTTGTCCTCGAACCCGTCTGCGCCGCTTTCGTAGACCGAATACAAAGCATTCACCAACCCATCGCCGAACGCGTAGGCATAGACATAGAAAGGAGAATGTACGAAGTGCGGGATATATGCCCAAAACGTCTCGTATCCATCCATAAATTCGAATGCAGGACCAAGGCTTTCGGCCTGAACGCTCATCCAAAGGGCGTTGATATCGTCAGGGGTCAACTCGCCCTCTCGTCGGGCGGCGTGTAGTTTGCATTCAAAGTCGTAAAAGGCGATCTGGCGGACAACGGTGTTAATCATGTCCTCAACCTTTCCCGCCAAAAGTATTTTACGTTGATCTGCCGTTTCAGCTTGATCCAACATTTTGCGGAAGGTCAGCATCTCACCAAAAACAGAAGCCGTTTCGGCCAGCGTCAATGGGGTGGACGATAGCATCTCACCTTGGTCGGAGGCGAGAACCTGATGCACTCCGTGGCCGAGTTCGTGCGCCAGAGTCATCACATCGCGAGGTTTGCCCAGATAGTTGAGCATAACGTAAGGATGAACGTCGGTGACTGTTGGGTGAGCGAATGCCCCCGGAGCCTTACCTGGTTTCACAGCGGCGTCGATCCAACCTTTCGAAAAAAATGGTGTAGCTATCTCAGCCATGCGGGGGTCGAACGATGAATAGGCATCCATAACGGTTTTTTCAGCTTCTTCCCAACCAATGGTGCGAGTATCTTCCATCGGAAGGGGCGCGTTACGGTCCCATACCTGCATCACGTCCAGCCCGAGCCATTTTCGCTTCAGTTCATAATACCGATGGCTGAGCTTGGGGTACGAGGCGACGACTGCTTCACGTAGAGCTTCGACAACTTCGGGTTCAACATCGTTCGAAAGGTGACGACCGGTCTGCGCAGTCGGCATTTTGCGCCAACGGTCAACGATCTCTTTTTCTTTGGCCTGCGTGTTATGAACGCGTGCAAAGGTCTTGATATTACTTTGAAAGACTTGGGCGAGTTCGCGCGCAGCCGCTTCTCTTTTTGTTCTGTCCTGTTCGGTTAACAGATTGAGTGTGCCTTCGATATTTAACTCTTGTCCATCGACAGTAAACAAAAGCCCAGCGATAGTTTCGTCAAACAGCCGTTCCCAAGCGTCGCCGACGACTCCCAGATCGTGCAGAAACTTCTCTAACTCATCCGACAATTGGTAAGGTTTCATTGCGCGGATGCGGCGGAACACAGGCTCATAACGTGCAAGTTGAGCATTGGTCGCGAACATCTTCTTTAGAACTTCATCGTCTATACGGTTGATTTCCAAAGTAAAAAACACGAGTGAAGTCGTAAAAATAGTAACCTTTTCCTGCATGTCCGAAAGGAATTTAGCGCGATCGGCATCCGTCGTTAGCTGGTAGTAACGCAAACCAGCAAACGACATTATTCGACCGGAAATTGCGCTGATCCTTTCATTGCGTTGCACACAAGTCAGCAGGCCCTCGGCATCCAGATTAGCCAGTTTACCATCATAATCTCGGGCGAACGCGGTGCACTCGGCTTCGAGCCATGTTAAATCACGCGACAGCTCCGGTGCTTCCTCCGAGCTATACAGATCAGTCAGATCCCATTCCGGCAGATTGCCCAGATTGTCAGCGCCGCCGACGGCATTTGCGTCACGTACGGGAAAGGGAAGGTCGCGCATAGAACACCTCGAAATAATGTGATTTGCCAACATCTAAGCGTAGGTTGCTTAGATCACAAGCGGCCTGATATTTCCGTGATCATCAGGATAGCGCAGGCTCTGGTTTCAGCCCCTGGCAAGATGCCACAAAATGCGCCGCAATTTGGTCCAGAATGGGGCCTCGGACATCAGGCGCTTCCATCAATACCTCATGCTCACCATCAGGTATTTCGACCAATGTCCCGTTGGGCCAGTTTGCCATGCGCGCTCGGATTGCTTTGCGGTCTACGATCTGCTCGTGACTGCCAAGAAATGTCAGGCACGGGGTGTCCGGAGCTGACTGTTCCATCAGCCAGACGCATTCGTCCAGGGCTTCACGCAACCAGATGGTCGACGGAGCACCCAAGGCCAGCTCGGGATGCGCCTTTAGTTGGTCCTGCATCATCTCATACATCACCGGATCGCGGGTCAGCACATTGCCTTCGAAAGGTTGCGAAATGACGTAGCTTTCAAGCGATGTCGTCGGTGGCGTCTTTTCACCAAGGCCGACCCTAGGTCCCCAATAGGCCGTCAATCGGCTAAGGGGTTTCATGAGCGGAGTAAAAAAGATACCCCACATCGGCCCGGTAAATGCGCAGGCGGAAAAGTTGTTGTTATCCAGAATGGTCCGCAGCGCAATTGCGCCACCCATAGAATGCCCGACTACGAACCATGGTTTTGGCAGTTTGAGTTCAAAAGCAAGCTCCAGCATTGACTGAACATCTTGCTGATAATCACGAAAGTTATCCACATGTCCGACACGAGGGTCGTCCAACAATCGATCAGAAAGACCCTGACCGCGCCAATCTATTGCCGCGAAAGCAAATCCTCGACCAATGAAATCACCAGCCGTACTGCTGTACTTTTCAATATATTCTGTTCGGCCGGGAAACATCATCACCGTACCGTTTGGAGAATTTTTGGGAAGCCAGTGGCCGACGCGCAGCCTTATCCCGTCTGGAGTTTGCAGCCAATGCGCTTTACCACCGGCAGGCTCGCCGGCCACGTCTTCAAAAAAAGGGGCCGGCGACAAGCTCATCAAGCTAACACCGACGCAAGTTTCATAGCAATTCCCATGTCTCCGTCCACGCTCAGCTTGCCTGACATAAATGCTCCAGTGGGATTCATCTCTCCACTGAGGATTTGCTCGAAGGTATCTGCATCTGCACTAAGGGTCACATCAGCGTCTTCATCGCTGACCCGTGCGCCGTCTGCATCCAAAATAATAGCGCCCAAGTCGGCGATAGCAAATTTAGCGGAAGCGTCAAATTCACCGCCTGACAGCTTCTCATTCAATGCTGCTGCGGCTTTTTCCAAAGTGTCGCTCATGGTGTTCCTCATTTTGTTTGTGCGCCGTGAATGGACATCCCCGACGGCAACGCTACACTGACCATTGTTATGGGCATTGCAATCACCAATCTCAAAGGTATCGTTGCGGCAATTGCTGCGATAGTCACGTATTCCACCATGTCTTTGGCCCAGCAAGCTGATCTGCGCGATGAATCGTCCTTGCTTGCGCAGTTAGCGCAGGCCACTCCGGAGCAGGCGGTCGGGCTGGATCGACAATTACAGGCTCTTTGGTCTCAATCCGGGTCGGCCTCGGCCGATCTGTTGCTGGAGCGCGGCCGCGAGGCACTGGA
>NZ_JBXWSJ010000080.1:0-15427 GCF_059613365.1 Ruegeria sp. BHSA163 | reverse complement strand
AGTCCTTGTACAGCGCCTCTGCGTGGAAGGCGATGTGGTCTTCCATGAAAGTTGACACAAAGAAATAGGAATGATCGTAACCGGGCTGAAGTCGATACGTGGCTTGTTGGCGGCTTTCCGCAATGGCTTGGGCCAATGTTTCGGGCCTTAGCAAGTCTATGAATTGATCGCTTACTCCGGTGTCAATCAACATCGGGCCGTCAAACCCATTGTTCTTCAACAAGAGTGAAGCGTCATGTTTTGCCCATGCATCTTCGGCATCGCCCAAATAGGCCGCCAGTTGCTTGCGGCCCCAATCCGACCCGGTCGGGTTCGAGATTGGCGCAAAAGCCGAAACTGACCTGAAGCGACCCGGTAGGTTCATCGCCAGTGTCAACGCGCCGTGGCCACCCATCGAATGACCTGTAATCGCTTGCCGATCCCTATCGATAGCAAATCTTTCTGACAGTAAGTTGGGCAGTTCTTCAGCCACGTAGTCCCACATATTGAAATGGGGCGCCCAAGGTGTTTGCGTGGCGTTTACATAGAAACCGGCCCCCTGGCCTAAATCATAATCTTCGTGATCCGCCACCTCTTCACCACGTGGAGATGTGTCGGGAAACACAATAGCAATGCCCTGCTCTGACGCCCACGCCTGTGCCCCGGCTTTGACCATTGCGTTTTCATGTGTGCAGGTCAGGCCCGATAGGTACCAAAGAACCGGCACTGGCCCATCTTTGGCTTCGTCGGGCATAAACAGACCAAATGTCATATCGCACTGACACGCAGAAGACGCGTGACGGTACACGCCTTGTACGCCATCAAAACAAACGTTTTCCGAAAGGGTTTCCATCAGGCAAAATCCTCGTTTTGGCTTCGCATTATCGCTAACGATCCATTCCACAGGCGTAAAGTCTGGTGACCAATTACAGGTGCTTTTTTCCCAGAACTGGATATCAAGGTGCACCCAGCCACGCGATGACCAAGGGAACGGTTAAAATACTGAATAGCGTCGAAAGCAAGATCGCCGCCGAGGCACGCTGCGGTGCGACCTTGTAGTGGGCTGCAAGCATATAAACGTTACCTGCGACAGGCAAAGCCGCAGCTGCAATTACCACAGCCGCGGGGAATGCCGCGACAGGGATCAACCAGATCAACATGATCGCAACGAACAGAGGGTGAAGCACAAGTTTACAAAAACTTAACCAGGCGGCGATTTGTACCCGCTCCGCAGATTTGCTGGCCAGGGATGCACCAATCGCAAAAAGCGCACCTGGCGTTGCAGCGCCGCCGAGAATCACGAGGAAGTCACTTAAGGGACTTGGAACGGGTATCTCAAGCGCGGACCATATAAGTCCCGCCGAGATCGATAGGATCATTGGGTTCTTAAAAAGCCCAATAACAATCATCCGAAATGTTCTGATAGTTAGTCGCCCGTCGCGTCCACCATTTATCAAGATGACAATTAGTGAAGAAAAAACCACTAGATCGACAGCTAAGGCCAACATTACTGGTCCAATTGCCGCCTCGGAATACAGCAAGGCCAACATAGGTAAACCAAGAAACCCGACATTGCCTATAGCAGCGCATTGAGCTTCGACTGCCGCAGTTGGGATATCCAGCCCTCGTAGCCAGGCGACCAGTGTTGCGACCAAGTACACAGCCATGGTGCCCAGAAGATATCCAAGAACTAACCGACCGTTGAATATCTCGGCAAACGGCAGAGTAGCAGCAAATCTAAAGAGCATTGCTGATAGGGCAAAATAAAAGACGAACTTTGTAAGATATGCAGTTGCCTCTTCGGTAAAAAAGCGACTGCGCCCGGCCCAGTACCCAAGGCCGATGATCGCGAAAAAAGGTAATGTACGCATAAAGATATCGACCATGCGCCGAGTGGTAGCACAGATCGCGGGGACTTCAAGACATGGGATTTTGTCTGAACGAATCTGTTAGGAATGTTCCATGAAGTTTGCTTCCGCTCTTTAGAATCGTTGAATCTAAACCAATCGGTTTATAAATTCGACAGGAAGATACGCTCAGGAGAAAGCATGACCCACGCAGACACCATTCTAAGGACGGGCCGAAAATTCGATCAGGTCCTACAAGGTGCGCGCGAGGTTTTCATGGCGGATGGCTTTGAAGGGGCAAGTGTCGACGACATCGCCCGAGCGGCAGGCGTTTCAAAGGCGACACTTTACAGTTATTTCCCTGACAAACGTTTGTTGTTTGTCGAAGTCGCCAGAACTGAATGCAGCAGAATGGCCGAGCGTGTCATCTCGATGATCGACGAGACAAAGCCTGTGCGTGAAGTTCTTATGATAGCAGCAACACAATTAACTGGTTTTCTGGTATCAGAGTTTTCACAACAGGTATTTCGCATTTGCGTCGCTGAACGCGACCGGTTCCCTGAACTTGGCAAAATTTTCTACGAAGCCGGGCCAAAGAACGGCCAACGGCATATGGCGGATTATCTTGAAAAAGCGGTCGCTAAAGGAGATTTGGCAATCGATAATATTCCGATCGCTGCAGCACAGTTTTCCGAGTTATGTAAGACACGCATTTGGAACAGAGCAGTGTTTGGCATTCAGTATTCGTTTACGCAACAAGAGATAAACGAAATTGCGACGAACGCTGTTGACATGTTCATGGCCCGTTACGGCACTTAGCACCTCGTTATGGCCTCGTCCTCTACGGGGATCACTGTCAGACAAATTATATGTCCAGGAAACCGAATGACGTGACCGTTCATGGGTTTGCTACCAGCGGTTTTTGCTAAAAACTGAGTGCCGTCAAGGTTGAAACTGACGTGCATCGCTGAAAACCCGATCACTTTGCGCGTTATCGGATATAAGGCTTTATAAGCGCTTTCCTTGACGCAGAAAAAACACTTGGCCATCGCTCCGCGATAATCTGATGGCTGTTGGTCCAACCAAGCAACTTCGTCGGGCCTGCACACTACGTTTTCTAGGTCGGGTGACAAATCGGTGTTGTGTTCGATATCGATCCCTATGCCAATCGCGGTGTGTGTTCGCGCCACCACCGATAAGCATATCCCTTCGCAATGGGTGATTGAACCAACAAGGCCTTCGGGCCAGATAGGGCTCCGGTCATTCGCCTTTGGAACCGCTTTTGGGGGTAGACCAATCCGTGACATTGCCATTCTGGCTGCTGCTCGACCTGCTGCAAATTCCAAGCGTCGTTTTGGAACGGCTCTAACAATCGCTGCGTCCTCTTCCGGAAACAACGCAGGGCTTGGTAAACTCGGATCGGTAGCGGCAACGCCGAACTCTGTACCCAGTATTTGCTGCACCGAGCCAGAAATTGCAGCTAAATCCGTCATACAGAAGATTGGCGGCGCGCTCGCATCTGCCGTCGTCTTGTCATCGCATCCTGACGTTCAGCAGCACGTTCGGCTTTGGCTTCGGCTGTTTCCTCTGGTTGCTTTGTTTCTACAGTTCCGCCGGTTTTCTGTTCCACGACCTCGACCAATGCCGACAATGTTGGGCAACGAAAAATATCGGTAATACTTAGTGTTGGAACGTCCAGTTCCGCACGAATTTCACGATGCGCTTGAACTGCAAGAAGAGAATGCCCTCCAAGGTCAAAGAAACTGTCCCTGGCCGTAACGCCGGAAACGCCTAAGATACGTTCCCAGATTGCCGCAATCATTTGCTGGGTACTTCCGCTCAGCGCCGGTTTCGCGTCGGCCGGTGCGCTTACCCGACGCGGTGCAGGCGCAGGTAAAGCCTTGCGGTCAATTTTTTTGTTTGGCGTCAAAGGAAAGCGTTCAAGTTTCACGAAATGTGAAGGAACCATGAATTCGGGAAGTTGTTCAGAAAGCGAAGTGCGCAACGTCGAATCCGATACCGGCCCATCTGTAACCATATATGCCACAAGCTGAACTACGGATGGCGTGTCTTCTCGAGCCAAAACAACTGACTGACGCACGCCGGGACAGGCATCCAGCAGGCTTTCTATTTCGCCTAACTCGATGCGGTAACCGCGCAACTTTACTTGATGATCCGCCCGACCCAGAAAATCAAGCTTGCCGTCTGGCCGCCAGCGTACAAGGTCACCTGTACGGTATAAACGTGCGCCCGGAACATTCGAAAAAGGATCAGGAACAAACCGCTCTGCCGTCAGGTCTTCTCGTTGCCAATAGCCACGGGCGACTCCTGCACCTCCGATAAACAACTCTCCGACCGAGCCGATGGGAACCGGTGACATCGCATCGTCCACTACATAAACCTGCGTGTTTGCGATCGGCTTTCCGACATTTACAACCCCTGCAACGGGTGTCGCCATTTCAGTTGTCGACCAGATAGTGGTTTCGGTTGGGCCATACATGTTTTGAATGTCGGCTTGCGAGATCTTATTTAGCTCCGAAATCAACGCGCCTGGCAGGGCCTCGCCACCAATCAGCATGTGTTTCAGATGACCAAGAGCATAACGCGCCTCGTCATTCAATACCAACATTTGCGCCATGGAAGGCGTGCACTGCATATGAGTGACCTTATGGCGGATAATCTGCGCAGCGATGGAATGGTCGCTGTCGTCCAAGGCGGTTTCTTTGTTGGAAAGGCGCAACACCTCTGCCAGCGGTCGCAAGCCATCCAAGACCTGCGAAACTGGAATGCCGTAGTCGATCAGGCAAGTGATTTCGTCGACACCGATGCGTTTCAGTTCTTCGACTCGGTTCAAACAGTCTTCCACTGTTCCAAACAGTCCCGAGTCTTCAAAATATCTTTGAAAGGCAAAATCCAGAATCCCTTCCAATTCGTCTTCGGACAAGCTGCCTAGATCCAATTGGAATGGATTGGTGACGCCCTTTGGCTTTTTGAACGCTGGGAAAGCCCATGCATATTGCTTGATGAGCCCTGCCGCCGCCCTCAAGTAGTCTTTCATCGGCTCGCGAGCAGCTTCGCGCACAGATTCACGTTCATCGCCCACGAAGGTGTGCAGCATTAGAGTGATTGTGAAGTCCTTGGGATCATGACCAGCCTCTCGCAAAGCCTGGTGATAGATGCCAATTTTGCCGGCGACTTCTTGGATGCTTTGACCCAAAAGATGCGTCAACACATTGGCTCCGATAGCGCCCGCCTCGCGCCATGTATCGGGGTTTCCGGCTGTCGTTACCCAAATTGGCAGAGTTTTGGAAACAGGGCGTGGCTGTGTAACTACCCCGTGCATTTCACCAGACTTTGTTGGGAATTCTACCGTTTCACCAGCCCAGAGCTGCCGCAGGGTTGCGATCGAGTCCAACATCGCAGGTTTGTTTTCTGGCGGCGTATTCTCGGGCCGGAGAATAAAGTCATCCGGTTGCCAGCCGGACGCGATGGCTAGACCGGCCCGCCCGTTGGTCAAGTTATCAATGACAGCCCATTCCTCGGCAATTCTTGCAGTGTGGTGCAAGGGCGCAACGCAGCTGCCCGCGCGCACACTTATGTTGTTTGTGACGGCGGCTACTGCGGCGCCTGTGACAGAGGGGTTCGGATAGGGTCCGCCAAAAGCATGAAAGTGTCTTTCAGGGGTCCAAACAGCGCAAAATCCGTTCTGGTCTGCGAATTGTGCGCCTTCCAGAAGCAGCTTATATTTGTCCCGTCCAACTCCATCGTCGTTACCCCAATAGAATAGGCTAAAATCCATCCCGCGCCCGGTGATAGCCTTGGAGTAATCCGCATCACCAGCGACCAGTGTCCGGTTCTCGTCGTCGCTGAGAACGACTTTGAACCCGCGCGCGAGGGTCCAGAAAAGTTCAAGAACAGATATATCAAACGAGAGGCTGGTTACCGCCAACCAAACACCAGGAGGGTCGTGACGAATACGCCCGTCCATGCCAGTAAAGAAGTTTGAAACATTGCGGTGTTCGATCATTACCCCCTTAGGTCGGCCGGTCGACCCGGAGGTGTAGATCAGGTAGGCCAAATCGTCTGAGTTCACGCCGCTGTCGACATTTTCAGTAGGCGCACCGGCAATCCGCGGGTCAATATCCAATGCAAGAACCTGTGCCTCATGCGGTGGCAACTCTGTCGCCAACTCAGCATCGGTCACGACAACCTGAGCTCCACTGTCTTCAAGATACAAAGCTATGCGATCAGAAGGGTAGGTAGGGTCGATCGGAACATAGGCCCCACCAGCCTTGAGAATACCCAGCGCCCCAATAAGCAGTTCCGGTGATCGTTTTGTGTGAACACCGACCAAACTGCCCGGGCCAACTCCCATGTCGCGAAGCACATGCGCCACGCGGTTCGCCTCTGAATTCAGTTCCGTGTAGGTATATGTCCTATTTTCAAAGACTAAGGCCTCGGCCGTCGGGGTGCTTTTTACTTGGGCTTCAAACAATTGATGAACACAAGAGGTTTGGTCGTACTGTTGCTCTGTTTCGTTCCAATCCAACATAATCTGATGACGCTCGGGGTCAGGCAGGATGGGCAGTTCATCGACGGCTTTTTGCGCCATGCCGGGTTGAGTCAATACCTCCAACAGGCTTTCCAGTCGGGCCGATAACAGGCGCTGTGCGGATTCGTTAACATGCCCACCATCCACCATCAGGACAACCTGATCCCCGTTCTGAGCCAGCGTCAGACTGGTGTCAGGCACCAAACCCGCAGCAACAGAAGATGTAAGGCCAATGCGCGGCGTCTGGACTTCAGCCGGGATCCTTGCTGGAAGGTCGCAGGCGAATGCCCCACGTGCCAAAACCTGCGCTCGCTCGGCGTCAAACTCAGCACTTGCTGCGGTAAAACTTGTACCAGAATTGAACCGAACCGGCACCCAGGAGTTGAGGTAGATACTATCCTCGGAAACTCTTTGGGCCACGTCCAGAACATGTGCACCTGCGAGCCGACATAGCAATGCGGCTAACGCTCCATTGATTTGTCCCTCGGACAGACCTTTCGGTACGTGCAAAGTTTGCATGCGCGGCGCACCAGACTCCGCCGCAGTATCGATCAACGGAATTTCTGGATGACACATATTTTCCAGCCTTGTCCGCCAATATGGTTCGGACTTCAACGCCGCAATCAAATCAGCGTTGATCAATTGGGCATCTGCCGAAGTGGGCGAAGACAGAACCGTTGCGCCGTTTGCTACCGCATCGGCGGAAACCGAGGCGCCGAAGCAATCGCGAAACCCGCTTAGACTTATGGCGCCGTCACTTGTGGCAACTGTCAGACTGTCTTCCTCACGAGTTAAAATTGTGCCAGGGACGTCTGACGTGTCATTCGCTACGGCGACGGCCTTTCCGACCAACCAAAGCCTGCCGTTGTTTTCGATTTTGGCGCTGAAAAGTGGGTTCCAATATTCGCCGTGATCCAGTGCCCGAACCAGTGTGGTCAATTCTTTGGTCGGTTTTTCGAAGTCCAACCGGGCTCCGCCTGCAGGACGGGCGTCCCGCTTGAAATAACTACGCTGAGTAAGATCTTGCGGTGCCAGTGCCGGTTTGTCGCTAGCCAGCACCGACACGACCTCCGGAAAGCTTTCTATTGCGGCAGCATAACATTTTGCGTTCAGTGTCAGGGCTGTTTCTGCCTCATCGATGTCGAACAAACGTTGCGCAACGACATCGCCTTCATCCACACCGCCCGAGATAATGTGCCAAGTGATGCCGTGGCGACTTTCTCCGTTTAAAATAGCCCAGACCGGAGCATTCAAACCGGCATAACGAGGCAAAGGGCCATCGTGAAAGTTGACAGCGCTTATGCTCGCTCGGTCAAGCAAGGTTTGCGGCAGCAGGTCGAGATTTGCGATACTGAGCAGCCAGTCAAAAGCAACGTCTTTGAGGCGTTCCTCAAGATCCGGGCCAGGCGTGTAAACGGGTAGGGATTCAGCTTCGGCCCAAGCTCTGACGTCTTCGTTCCGAGTAACCACTCCCTGAATGCCATGACCCGCTTCGCGCAGCATCGTACCACATTGAATTACAAGAGATTCGTGGCCAATCAAGACAGTGGTAAAAGACATAGTTACTCTCCAACAACAGGATTTGCAGTATCGGCCCTTTTGTTCAGGTTTAGCGCTGCGCGAAAGAATGCACGCAAATCATGCCAAAGTAAGGTCGATAGAAAATAGGGTGAAACGCCGCGATCCTTTCGAGTTATCAGGCATCGCAGCCAATGTAAAAAACCTCCGAGCAAATGCACAAATGTCGCTGCTGACGCGTATAGGGCACCGTGGTTTTTTACAAAGTAATGCAAGCGCGAATCGTACCAATATTCCGGTACGCGTTTCCAGGTTTTCATTCCGGTAGACGCTGAACCGATGTGCATGACTTCGCTCGAGCGCACGTAATCGGTTCTATAACCCGCCTGTGCGGCACGCCGGCAAAGATCTGTTTCCTCGAAGTATAAAAAAAACGTTTCGTCAAAGACGCCGATCTCGGAAAGCACGCTTTCGCGCATCATCAAACTTGCGCCTGCCAGCCAGTCTACTGGTTGTGTTTCGGTTGGAATGGCGACGGGAACAGCCTTATCAGCCAGCAATCGGCTGACCGGTCCGAAATTGATTGCACCTTCAAATTCGCTGGCAATTGACGGAAAACGAAAACTAGTCAGATGCGGATCGCCATCTTCGCCATAAATATAGCTACCCGCAAAACCTGCCTTTGGCGTCGCTTCCAGATGGTCCAGCAGCAAGCGTATGGCATTAGGCGCTGGAAAGGCGTCCGAATTTACTATGTATAAATAATCCGGTCGCGTCCCGTCGCTCAGGCCTGAGCGGATTCCGACATTGTTACCTGCGCCAAATCCGCCGTTGTGACCTGACTGAATGACCCGGACCAGGCCGTCCTTGTCCCAGCCCAGTTTGGTGACCTGGCCTAAGATTTCTTCGAACGAACCGTCCTTTGAGTCGTTGTCGACGATAATCATTTCACCGTCTATACCCTCCATTGCCGCGCGAACGGCTTCAGCCGCGCGCAGGGTCATTTCTGGCGTTTTGTAGTTCAGGAGTATTGTTAGGAGGCGGGGGTCAGACATCGTTTCTCGGCCTCATCCAGGCATCGTTTCATTCTAGAGGCAAGAACCCGCACATTTGGTTCCAAGACCATCGAGTCGTGATCACCGGGGACTTCAAACACCTCAATTTTGGGCGCCCATGGTGTCCAGTCGTTGTCGTGGGTGATATAGTCCCGTTCGTGATTGATTAGACGATCCTGAGCGACCTGCCATTTACCGACCAGTGGCGGGCGAAAAAGGGTAAGTGGACCCGACCAAGGTTTAAGCGGATATGCAGCCACACTTTCAAGGAACGCCTCCTCGATAGCGGCATCATGGAACTGCTGGCCGTCGGCTTCGGCAGTTGAACCCGGTTGACGCTTCTGCATTTCCCACGCAATTCGGTTTTTGACCCATTCGACGGGGTAAGCAGGTCCACGTTCGCGCAACTCGAGCAATTGGATCATCATGCGATCACGACGGGTTACTGAGGGCCGCACAGGCAAAGGCGTGTCCAACATGACCAGAGAGCTGACTTCTTCGCCTGCAGCCGTAAGCTGTTGCGCAATTTCGTATGCTGTAATTCCGCCACCGGAAAAACCACCCAGCATATAAGGCCCACGTGGCTGGACCTGACGTATTTCAGCGATGTAGTCGCGAGCCGCTTCCTGCAGATCGCGGTGAGGTTCTTCATCGCCATATAGGCCTCTAGCCTGGAGCCCATAGAACGGACGATCAGTGCCGATAAGATGTGCAAGATGTCGAAGGTTCAGCACGTTACCGAACATGCCTGCCACCAAGAAGAATGGCGTTTTCGGACCACCTTCTCCGCTATGCATTGGCACCAGATGGGTGAACCTGCGTTCAGGGGCAGAAGGTGCATCGTCTGCAGCCTTTTCGTCGCCTTCTTTTGGAACCCCACGTGCGGCAATAAGCTCGGCGCATTTACGAATTGTAGGGGCCTCAAATAGAACCGAGATTGGAAAGTCCACATTGTACGTTTTGCGAATTTGGGCAAACAGACGCACGGCGATCAAGGAATGACCGCCCAGATCGAAGAAGCTGTCTTCGACCCCGATCTGATCGACACCAAGCAATTCCTGCCAAAACCCTGCTAAACGAACCTCGATATCATTTTCCGGAGCAACAAAATCCGAATCCAATTCGGGACGCTGGAACTTTTGGTCGGACCCGGTGTTATCAGCGGTGGTTTCACCCGCCTGATCGATCAAGCCGACAAGATCGAGAGAAGACAGGATTACTTGTGACTGATCTGAAGCCAAAGCACGGAAGAACAAATCGGGACCTTCGCTGGCCAAAATGCCTTGAGACAAGTTGTGGCGAAGGCGTTCTTCGGCTGGCGACAGTGGGGCAGGCGTATCCAGTTCACCGGATTGAGCGGGTGTGGCTTCAGAAGATGCAAATCCGGCAGTGTCCTCCATCCGGCGGATAGAAAACCCTTCGACCTCTACGCAAATCGATCCGTCGGGCGTGGCTATCGTCACGTCGAAACTGGCAACTTCGCCGTCCGCTCTGTTGTCTCCGGCGTTACGAACCCAGCTTACGATTTCGGCGGGCAAGGGTTGATACACGCGGATCGATCGGTATGACACCGGAACCCATAAATGAGTGGGTTCGTATCCTTCAATTAGCGCCATGGCCCAGCCGGTTGCCAGATCCATCAATCCTGGATGCAATTGGTACCCGTCCGTCACATCGCTGCGTAGATCATCGGTTAACGCAAGTCTGGCAAGCCCTTCTGCTTGACCCATTGCCGTGGATGTCAGGACTTTCCACCGCGGACCAAAAGCCAGATGCGCTTCCTGATAGGATCGTAAACGTCCCCCTTCTGGAGCATGACGGGCCTCTGCGCACCGCGCGGCGATTGCAGAAATGTCAATTGGTTCGACCTCGGCCAAGGGCATCAAGGACAGACTGGCCTGGGCGTTCATTTCAAATGCTGAATCTTCTGCCGCGCTTTCGACAACAAAATCATACCCGACGTCACTGCGAGGTAAACGCAGCCGGACTTTCTGATGTTCAGTGTTGGAAACGGCCAGAGGTCGCAGGAAGTAAAGGTCGCGAATTTCAAACGGTGCGAGTTCGCCCTGTACGCTAAGCGCTTCGGTGGCCATTTCCAGATATCCGGTTCCTGGGACTAGTGCATCGCCTGCCTTGGTTCTGTGTTCGTTCAAGAACCATCGATTGTTGGCGTTGTAAGTCGCGGTGAAAATCCGGTTCCCTGCGCGGTCGAATGTCGCTTCATCCAGCATCGGGACGTCGGTCGGTTCGCTTGGAGCAGGCGTACCACCTGTTCTAGCCTCCATTGCGTCTGCCGCCATGCCCACATCGGACCAGATACCCCAGTTAATTGCTGTGACTTTTGTTTTGTCACCAGATCTCGAGCGGGCATAGGCATTAAGATATTCATTCGCCGAGACATAATCGACCTGCCCGATTGGGGCCGTTGCCGTAGAAGTAGAAGAGAACAGTACAAGCCAATCGAGGGATCCGTCCGGAAACAACTGATCGATCACCTGCGTGCCATGAACCTTTGGCGTGAAAACGTCTTCTATTTCCATCATCGACTTTGTCATGATGGGCGCGTCATCGATTAAGCCAGCAGCGTGGATGACGCCATTGATCGCGCCAAATTCCTTTCCAACCTGTTCTATAGCAGCCCGCATTTCCTCAACGTTCGACACGTCTGCAGTGACGGTCATGATCTGTCCGCCTGCGGCTTCAAGCTGTTCTATAGCTCGGATGCGGCGGACATAGGTGTCTTGAGGAGAGCTATTTCCAAGAATGCGGGGCCATTGGTCACGCGGCGGCAGCCCGGAACGGGACAAAAGCACAATTTTTGCGGCGCATCGTTTGATAAGTGCCTCAGCCAGTGTAAGGCCAATGCCACCAAATCCACCAGTAATGAAATAAGTGCCGCCGTCACGCAGCGGAAGATCTTCGGGCACAGGATCGGGTAGAAGTCGCGCGCGGTATCCTTGCTCCAAGCGTTTTCCGTCACGAAGGGCTGCTGTCCAGTTACCGGGTTCAGCAAGTAAGTCTTCCAAGACCTGATTTGAAAGGTCTTCGGAAATCTCGGGTGGTTTGCGCCTGTCGCCCTGCTGAGGGAGGTCGACGTCCAGCACACCGCAGGTGATACCAGGGTATTCGCGCGGGATGACACGGGCCGGCCCGGTCAAAGTAGCCTTTTCTGGGTAGGGCAGGCCCTCGTCCTTGACTTTCAAAGCTCCGGAGCAAAGGACGTTCATGTGAATCGGTCCGCGCAAGTCCTCTTCTCCGATCGCCTGAGCGAGAAAGAATAAGCTAAAGAAACCTTGCTCAAGGTTGCGATGGAAAAAGCTGCTGCCAGGGCGGAAGCTTTCGCTTTGTGTTAACAACCAGCCGTGAACAATCCGGGTAGGGCTGCGATCACGGGAAGCTAAATCGGCCAGAAGCGCCTGATATCCTTCGCGACCTCGTTCAGGGGCAATACGGTATTCATTGTCGCCGGTCCGGACAAAGGCGTCGCCTGTTGTAACAGTTGTTACCGAATGCCCTGCCTTGCGCAGGCGAGACGCGACTTGGTTGCACAATCCTGACTTGTCCGCAAAAATCAGCCAGTTTTCAGCCTTAGTGTCGGTCAGATCGCCTGTGACATCGATATCGCAATTTGCGTATCGCGGTGTCCACGCAACGCGGTACCCCCAATCCTCGGGATTTTCTGAGCGCATCAACCACTGAGATTTGGACTCTGCCGCTGCTGCCTTGCCGGGTTCGATAAAATAAGATGAACGCTGGAAGGCATAGGTCGGAAGCGGAACGCGGTTGCGGTGTGCCTCTCCCCAAATCTGGCTCCAGTCAATGCGACCGCCCAATGCCCAGATCCGTCCAAGCATGGCCATGAAATACGCATCGTCGGCAACGGTGTCGTCGGGGTGGCGTAAACTTCCAATCACCTGATTTGCATCGACCTTGTCATGTTGGCCAGTAAGCGAAGCAAGAGCTTTACCTGGGCCGACTTCAATAAAGATGCGTTCAGGGTTTTCCGCCAATGTGCCAATGCAGTCTGCGAAATGAACTGTTCCACGAAGGTGCCGTACCCAATATTCAGGGTCTGTAGCCTCAGCTTCGGTAATCCACGTCCCGCTGTGGTTCGAAGGAAAGGGAATCTTTGGTGGATTCAAAGTGATTGAACGCAGGTAGTCGCCAAAATCCTTTAGAATCGGCTCCAGCATCCGCGAATGGGCCGCTATATCAATCGGGATCCGTTGATAGTCGACATCAAGTTTAGCCAATCGTTCCTGCAACTCATCCAGCGCGGCCTGTGGTCCCGTAGCAACGGCCAGACCAGGTGCATTTACAGCGCCTAGATCAAGATGATCACCCAACAATGGGCGCAACTCATCCGCTGGCAATGGAACGCTGAGCATTCCACCTGCAGGCACGGTGTCGAACAACTTACCCCGTAAATGAACCAAGCCGATGCAGTCTTCGAATGACATGACTCCAGCTACACAAGCCGCAGTATTTTCTCCCATTGAGTGCCCTACGAGTGCAGCAGGCTTAACCCCCCAAGCCATCCACAACTGTGCCAGTGCGTATTCAGTGATCATTATAAGCGGCAGCTGCACCGATGGCTTCTTAAGTCGTTCTTCGGCCTTGGTTTTTTGCTCTGGCTCGGGCAGCCAGATAGACCGAATGTCATAGTCCAACATGGGCTGCAGTATATCCAGTCCCTTGTCCATCCAGTCTGCAAATACCGGCTCTGTCTCATACAGGTCCCGTGCCATGCCGGCATATTGAGCTCCACCTCCGGGGAACATGAACACATGCTCCGGATTGTCTGAGATCACAGAATGCGTGAAAACTCTGCGGGGGTCGTTTTCCTGCAATAACTCGATCGCCTGGTCGTGGTTCTCTGCAACGAGGACCCGACGTTTTTCAAACCCGCGCCGCCCCTCTTTCAATGTCCATGCAATGTCGGCAAGGTCCTGATCTGGATGAGAGCGTAAGTGATCAGTCAACAACTCCGACCCCCGATCCAAAGCCTTTTTTCCTCTGGCCGACAAAGTCAAAAGCTGGAATGGCCAATCGGATTGGTCCGATTCAGATCGTGCGGGAGCTTCTTGCAGGATTGCATGCGCGTTGGTACCGCCTACACCTAGCGAATTGACACCGGCTCTACGTGGTCCGTTTCGGGGTACCCAATCCGTCAGTTGGTCGTTGACCAAAAATGGGCTGTGATCAAAATCAATCGCCGGATTTGGTTTTTCATAACCTAGGCTGGGCGGCAATTGCCGATTGTGCAACGACAACGATGCCTTGATCAGACTCGCGACGCCAGCTGCGGTATCAAGGTGACCGATATTGGTTTTGACCGAGCCTAACCTGCAAAAAGCTTTCTTTTGCGATGTTTCGGAAAAGGCTTTGGTCAGGGCGGCAACTTCGATTGGATCTCCCAGATAGGTGCCAGTGCCATGGCACTCGACGTAGTCGATGGTGTCGGCTTTTACATCTGCCATAAGATGTGCTTCGGCGATTGCCGCGGCTTGGCCATCCACGGACGGTGCCAGATAGCCGGCTTTGTCCGAGCCATCATTGTTGATCGCGGTCCCGCGGATCACGCTCCAGATATGGTCTCCGTCCTCAAGGGCATCTGACAATCTGCGCAATACTACCATTCCCGCACCCGATCCAAAGACAGTTCCCTGTGCGCGATGGTCAAAAGCGTGGCATTGTCCGTCTGGCGACAGCACCTCGCCCTCTTTGTATATGTACCCGCGATTCTGCGGCAGTTCGATTGTGACGCCACCTGCCAGAGCCATGTCGCATTCGCCCGTCATCAAAGCTTGGACGGCGTAATGAGCTGCTACCAATGATGTCGAGCAGGCTGTCTGAACGTTTACGCTGGGGCCCTTAAGATCAAGAATGTGGCTGACGCGAGTGGACAAAAAATCCTTGTCGTTCCCAGTGTGTCGCAGCAGGAACATACCAACGTCTTCGACCAGATCCGGGTTGGAACAGACGTTGAAGTAAAAGTAGCTACCCATCCCGCAACCTGCGAAAACGCCAATCGGGCCGGGGAAATTCTCGGGTGGGTGGCCAGCGTTTTCGAGGGCCTCCCATGCAACTTCCAGCAATTGCCGATGTTGTGGGTCCATAATTGCGGCCTCTTTTGGTGAGAGGCCAAAGAACTCGGCATCAAATTGATCAAACCCGTCGAGTGGAGCGGCAAATGGGACATAGTCAGGGCGCTCAAGCAGGTGCGGAGCCTCTCCTGAATCCAATAGTGTTTGTTTGTCAATTTCACGGATCGACTCGATGCCGTTCCGCAAATTTGACCAGAAAGTTTCGATCGAACCCGCGCCAGGAAAATGCGCTGCCATTCCAACAATCGCGATGTCGCCATCCCGAACGTCAATACTCACTTTTGAACCATCCATAACAATAACCAAGTGTGTCCAGAACGCCCATCACACTGCGTCACGCTTACCCTAAAAAACTACAAAGGTCCAAAT
>NZ_JBXWSJ010000079.1:0-15565 GCF_059613365.1 Ruegeria sp. BHSA163 | reverse complement strand
TGTACGTGATGCGCGCCGGGACATCTCTGAAAGTCGATCTGAAGGCCCATAAGCGATTTGTTAGAACTGGCCTGTAAAGCGGACAATCAGACAAGTTGCATCGAATGACCGAGAAGAGGCTTCGTATATATCGAAAATCTAAGCGTCGCTAGGGCTCACAACTTGAACTTGCCGGGGAAAAGGCCGCACAAAAATCTTCGGATAAGTTTAACAGAGCGCCGTCGCGAAAAGCCCTGCATATCTGTAAGATAATTCACCCACATACCCTCCATCAAAGCCAGCGTTCCACTAGTGGCATCGTCCACCAAGTTTGCGTCACGCCCGTTTTGTTGGGCTATTTCCGAGAATGCAAGCCGCAAGGTCTCGACAAGTCTGTGATCTTGAGTGCTGCTGTAGCGGGCAATGCCTGGGTTTGAGCTCGCGATGCCCCGGAATGCATGCCAGATTTTTGTACTTCTTGGATTGAGCAGAGCTTCGGACAGATCCGCCTCGATCACAGCCATCACTCGGTCTTCGGGCGACGCATCCGGGCCCAGATCGGTCATTCTGTCCATCTCGCAATAATATTGGGCACTGAAATGCTGGGCCGCTGCCGTCAGCAAATTATCCTTTCCCCCGAAATGCAAATGGATCATTCCGCGTGATAAACCAGAACGCTCGCAGATGCGGCTGACCGTGGTATCGGTAACTCCAATATCCGCGATAGTGTCCAGAGTCGCCTTGATCAGAAGCTGCTTTTTGGCCTCCGGATCACGCTTCGAACCACGCTTTCTTCCTTTTAAGCTTTCCACTTTATCCAATAATTCCATCTGCTTGGTGGTATCCCGCAGGTCTATCTCACAGGAAGATTGACACGAAAGACCGTTCTGGCGCAACATTTAATGGACGATCGTCCATTAGTGACTCGTGAAAATCGAGAAGGGAGGTGGGGTGATCTTTCGTAGCGAAGCATCCCGGGGCTATACCCTCAGCGCACCGGCCACCGCTTATGTGGGCTTTCTGGTGGCGGCTCCATTGTTGATCCTGATCGCCTATTCGTTCTGGACGCAAACCTACGTAACACTCGATAAGACGCCGACGCTCAAAAACTATAGCGACGCGTTTGCTGATCCTCTGGTTCGACACCTAATGCTAAGGTCGATCTGGATTGCAGGGGTGGTCACTGTCGCAACCGTCGCACTGGCTTATCCTATCGCCTATTTCATTGCGATGAAGGCACGGAAAAAGACCATCTGGCTTCTGCTCATCACTATTCCGTTCTGGTCCAGCTATCTCCTGCGCGTATTCGCCTGGAAACTCATCCTTGGGT
Organism: Ruegeria sp. BHSA163; assembly: GCF_059613365.1. Lineage (NCBI taxonomy): Bacteria > Pseudomonadati > Pseudomonadota > Alphaproteobacteria > Rhodobacterales > Roseobacteraceae > Ruegeria > Ruegeria sp. BHSA163. The sequence goes on along the minus strand of NZ_JBXWSJ010000079.1, from coordinate 14,256 downwards.
TCAACGGTGTAATGAATTCTGCACTGCTGATGCTTGGTCTGATCGACGAACCGCTCGACTTCCTTCTCTACAATGAATTTGCAGTCGTGCTGACGCTTGCTCATGCCTGGGCACCATTTGCGATCCTGCCGATCTATGTTTCATTGCAGAAAATCGATCCAAGCCTGTTGGAAGCAGCCACCGACCTCGGCAACAGCCCTTTTCAACGCTTCGTGCGGGTGACGCTGCCGCTGACTATCCCAGGGATCATTGCTGCTTGCCTGATCATCTTTATCCCGACTGTAGGCGATTATGTAACGCCAGCACTGGTCGGCGGGTCGGACGGGAAGATGATCGCCAACCTTATTCAGGTGCAGTTCGGGGCCGCTAACAACTGGCCACTCGGCGCCACACTGTCACTGATCGCGATGCTGTCGGTTGGCTTTGTCGCCATAGTGTTCGTCATTACCGCCACCCGGCTTGGGAGGCGGATCAGATGAGACGTCCTTCGACCCTGACAGCCTACGCTTTTCTGTATTTGGTTTTTCTTTACCTGCCGGTTCTTTTTCTGCCCTTGTTTTCGTTCAACAGCGGCACAATCGTTGCCTTTCCGATCAAAGGCTGGACGCTGGACTGGTATCGGAAGCTTGGCGAGCAGGATACCTTGATCCAGGCCCTTTGGAATTCGCTTGGCGTTGGCACCGTCGTCGCACTTTTTTCTACCGCCATGGGATTGTTCGCTGCCCGAGCCTTTGTTAGGTACCGGTTTCGGGGTCAACGCGCTGCAGAAGGTCTGGTGATGCTGCCTTTGGTTATACCGGGCATTATCGTGGCTTCTTCAATGTTGGTTCTGTTTCTGTTTATCGGTCTCAAGCCGTCTTTGCTGACCGTCGTTCTGGGCCATACGTTTCTTGCGCTGCCGTTTTCCGTCTCGATCCTGAAGTCTGCGTTTGATGACTTCGATGCGTCGCTGGAGGAAGCATCTTACGATCTGGGCGTCGGCGTGTTCGACACTTTCCGCCGCGTGACGCTACCGGTCGTTTCCCCGGGTATCGTAGCCAGCTTGCTGGTCACGTTCACAGTCAGCTTCGACGAATTCGTCCTCGCCTTTTTTCTGTCCGGCAACCAGCCAACTTTGCCGGTTTATATCTGGAGCCAAATCCGTTTTCCCGCCAAGCTTCCCAATGTGCTGGCGCTAGGCTCCATCTTGCTGCTCACTTCGGTTCTACTTCTGGTGCTTGCCGAGTATTTCCGCCGCCGCTCATCCGCATCAGAGGTCCGATGACAGTCAGAAACATCATAGAACTCAGGGGCGTTGAAAAGCGCTATGGCCCATTCCTGGCGGCTAGCGGGATCAATCTTGATCTCAAAGAAGGTGAGTTTTTCTCACTCCTCGGTCCATCGGGATGTGGCAAGACCACGGTATTGCGGATGATCGCGGGATTCCAGGAGCCAACCAAAGGCACCGTGCTGATCGACGGCCATGATATGGAAGGTGTGCCTGCCAACAACCGTCCGACTAACATGGTATTTCAGAGCTACGCTATATTCCCGCACCTGAATGTTGGAAACAACGTGGCCTATGGATTGCGCGGCAAGGCCCCCAAGGCTGAGATCGACCAGCGCGTAGCCGAAGCCCTAGAAATGGTGGAGCTGGGCGGTCTTGAGGATCGCGGCGCAAGTGAGCTGTCAGGGGGGCAGCGGCAAAGGGTGGCGCTCGCCCGTGCGCTGATCATGCGACCCAAAGTGTTGTTGCTGGATGAGCCTTTGTCGGCTCTTGACAAGAAACTGCGCGAGCAGATGCAGTTTGAAATGCGTAACCTGCAGCAATCGCTAGGCATCACCTTTGTGATGGTCACACACGACCAATACGAGGCGATGACAATGTCCGACCGCATCGGCGTGATGTTCAATGGGCGGCTTAAGCAGGTGGATACGCCAACTACGCTTTACGCGCGGCCCTGCGATCAGCAGGTTGCCAGTTTCATCGGTGAGATGAACATTTTGCCAGCTCAGTTGCTGGAAGAAAGTGGCGGTACGCTTTCAATCGACGCGAAGGCCTTTGGTCAAATGGAGATTGAAAGGAATCCCAACGTCGCGACCAACGCCAGAGATATGAACATCGGCATTCGGCCAGAACAATTGGAAATCACCGCTGAAAAACCCGAGAACTATCCATCAACTGTTCAAGGCACGGTCAGCAATGTTGCATTCTACGGTGAGAATATTCACTACCACATTCAGGTTGCGGGAACCGACAAGCCGATCTCGGTCTCGGTTCCAAACTATTTTCACACGGTTGATTTCAATCGCGGCGACGCAGTTTGGCTGGGGCTTCAGGAAGCCAGTGTGATCGATCTTGGTTCCAACACAGAATAAATCAATGGGAGGATAAAATGAAACTTCAAGGAATAGCGGCCTTCGCATGTGCGACGGCTATAAGTACAGGAAGCGCCAGTGCCGGTGGAGCTGATCTAACGGTGTTTGACTGGTCGGGATATGAAGACCCGGGCTTTTTTGCCAGCTACATGGAAAAATACGGGAATGAGGCGCCAAGCTATTCTTATTTTGGAAGTCAGGAAGAAGCCTTTACGAAACTGAGTTCGGGTTTCACGGCTGATTTAGCGCATCCTTGTTCCGACGCAGTCCGGAAATGGGTCGCAGCCGATCTGATTCAGCCGCTGGACGAAAGCAAACTGACCAATTGGGCCGATGTACTGCCCGAAATCAAGGAAGTCGACGCCATCGTTCTGGACGGCAAGCTTTATATGTTGCCGTTCGAGTGGGGAAATACCGGTCTTATCTATCGCACCGACAAAATCTCTACTGACGATATCTCGCTGCAATTGCTGGCGGACCCGGCCTATGCAGGTAAGATCGCCATCCCGGATGCCGCGTCATCTGCATATGCCCTGGCTGCGCTGGCCACTGGAAACGCGGATGACTACACCAATCTGAGCGAAGAGCAATTCAAGGAAGCATCTGATTTCCTGCGCTCGATACACCCGAACATGCGCTTTTACTGGTCCGATGCAGGTCAGTTTGACCAGGCCATGACCAGCGGTGAGATCGAAATGGGTTGGGCCTGGAACCAGTCAGAACTGAACCTGATCTGGAACGAGGTGCCCGCAGCTATGATGCGAGACGTCGACAAAGGTATCGCGACCTGGGCGTGCGGCTATGTGCATCTGAAATCATCCACGACACCGGTCGATCAGGTATATGATCTGTTGAACGCGCTTACTGACCCGGCCAGCGGTCAGTATATCATCGACAACTGGGGGTACCCACATTCCAACGCAAAAGCGTTCGAAGTTGCCGATCAGGCCAACATCGAAGCCTATGGTTTCTCCGATCCAAAAAGCTTTTTCGAAGGCAGCTTGTTCTTTGATGCGGTCAACCCCGAGCTTGAGGCAAAAATGCTGGCGGAGTTCGAACGGATCAAAGCCGGCTTCTAATACAACCACATTTCCGGGGTCGTTGGGCTCTGGATCCCAAATACAGGAAAACGCGTGAACATGTTGGACGCGAACCCATATTCTATGCTCTTGGAACCGGTTCAGATCGGGCCAGTCACAGCCAGGAACCGCTTCTATCAAGTGCCTCATTGCACTGGGCTGGGACACCTCCGGCCACGGGCAGATGCTGCCGTCCGTGGGATGAAAGCAGAAGGCGGTTGGGCGGTAGTTTCCAATCAGGAGACCGAGATTCACCCGACCTCTGACCTGTCTCCTTTTGCCGAAGGGCGGTTGTGGGACGGGCGCGATGTGCCCGCGTTGCGGCTGATGACGGATGCGGTACATGCACATGGTGCACTGGCGGCAATCCAGCTGGTTCACAATGGCAATCATGCGCAAAACCTGTTGACCCGCGCTCCAGTTCTTGCACCTTCCGAGATGTCCGTCGACACGACGCATCCCAAGCAGGCGCAGGCTATGGATAAGGCCGATATTCGGGAATTCCGCCGTTGGCACCGCGAAGCTGCCTTGCGCGCGAAAGACGCCGGATTTGACATCATTTACGTCTATGCCGGACACAACATGACTTTGGCGCAACATTTCATGCTGCCGCATATGAACCAGCGTAGCGATGAATATGGTGGGTCGCTCGAAAATCGTGTGCGTCTGACACGTGAACTGCTGGAAGATACCCACGAAACCGTAGGCGACAGCTGCGCCGTGGCATTTCGCTTTGCCATTGATGAGATGATGGGTACCGGGGGCATGCAGGCCACAGAAGAAGGCCGCGCCGTTGTCGAGCTGTTGGCCAACCTTCCTGACCTATGGGATGTTAATGTGGCCGACTGGTCCAATGACAGCGCCACAACGCGTTTTCAGCCTGAAGACGGGTATCAGAATGCGTTTTTGTCCCACGTCAAACAGTTCACACGGAAACCGGTGGTTGGTGTCGGTCGTTTGACGTCCCCCGACATGATGCTGTCGATGGTCAAAAAGGGAATTGTCGACCTTATCGGGGCTGCGCGACCTTCCATTGCGGACCCGTTCATTCCGAAAAAGATCGAAGAGGGTCGCATTGACGAAATCCGTGAATGTATCGGCTGTAATATCTGCGTGTCCTCGGACAATCTGGGCATTCCGATCCGCTGCACTCAAAATCCCACAATGGGCGAGGAATGGCGGCGCGGTTGGCACCCCGAGATTATCGCACCAAAGAAGAGCAACGCGGATACTTTGGTTATTGGCGGTGGCCCTGCCGGTCTTGAATGCGCGATGCAATTGGCAAGGCGTGGATACCAGGTGACTTTGGCCGAAGCGGCAGCTGAATTGGGCGGCAGGGTTGGAAAAGAAGCCAAACTTCCCGGCCTCGCAGCTTGGTCCCGCGTCGTCGATTATCGCCTGAACGATCTGAAACAGCGCGGAAACGTCCAATTATTCACCGACAGCAGGCTTGATGGCGATCAGGTGGCAGAGCTTGGCGTCGAACACGTCTTTGTGGCTACCGGCAGCCATTGGCGCACCGACGGCATGGGCCGTAGCACGCAACGCCATATGCCTCAGATCGAGCAAAGCGCCAATGTGCTGACGCCTGATGACATCTTGAACGGCCTTCTGCCTCCGGATGGGCCGGTGATGATCTATGATGATGACCACATCTATCTGGCAGGAGTGATCGCCGAAAAACTGGCGACTGCAGGATACCAAGTGGTCTTTGTCACCCCGGAGAGTTTGGTCTCAGCTTACGCCGTAAATACTTTGGAGCAGCCTCGTATTCAGGCCCGTCTGATCGAGCTTGGCATCGACATTCGCTGCAATCAGGTATTCGCCGCTGCTGAAGGTGACATGGCGAGCATCCGGTGTACCTTTACAGGTCGAGAAACGAATGTACCGTGTGCCTCGACAATTCTGGTCACCGAACGCCAGCGTGAGACGACGCTTTATGACAGCTTGCGCTGGCTCGGGTTGAAAACCCTCGAACTTATTGGCGATGCCGCGTCTCCGGGACTGATTGTGGACGCAGTCTTCGCGGGCCACCGCGCGGCCCGCAATTTTGAACGCCCCAAGGCAGAAGCAGACCAGGATTGGTTTCGCCGCGAGATAATCGATTTGGAGGAAACGAGATGAACAGCCGACCGTTTGAGTTGGATGCGTTAATAGCCTCGCACCAGTACGGCCACGCCCTGCCGCGCGGTTTCTATACCTCGCAAGACATCTATGACTATGACATCGCCCGCGTCTGGAACCGCAACTGGCTTTGGGCAGGGCATGTCAGCCAAATCCCAAACTCCGGCGACTACTTCCTGTTCGACTATGGCCCCGAGAGCATCATCATTGTTCGCGACCGCGATGGTGATGTTCGCGCCCACCTGAATGTCTGCCGCCATCGTGGATCTCGCGTCTGCACTGAACAATCCGGCAGCTCCCGTGTTCTTGTTTGCCCCTATCACGCTTGGACATATGAGCTATCGGGAAAACTTCGCGCAAGCCATAACATGGGGGAACATTTTGACCCGTCCAAATTCGGGCTCTTTCCCGTTCAGGTGAGTGTCTTCAAAGGCTTGATCTTTGTCTGTGCCGATGCAAATACACCATCGCTTGATCCTGTCCTCAGCCAACTTTCGCCACTTGTCGAGCCCTATGGCTTTGAAGATCTGAAAGTAGCGCATACAGCGTCATTTCCCGTTCCGGCGAATTGGAAACTAGCGGTGGAGAACTATCTGGAATGCTACCACTGCGGGCCAGCCCACAAAGAGTATTCTCGTTCCCATAGCCTGAAATCGCCGCAAGACATGGTTGGCTTGATCGAACCGCTAAAGGCGAGGGCTGTGGAAGTTGGGCTGTCACCTGATGAATTGGCGCTTGTCAGCGACGCTGCACTCACCCCGTTCACCAGCGGGTACTATCGGCGATATCCGCTTTATCCAGGCTACAAAACCGGCAGCAAATCGGGCGAGGCGCTTGCGCCATTGCTTGGAACGTTGAAAGGCTTCGACGGTGGCGCAACTGACTTTGACATTGGTCCTTTGAATTGGTTCCTTATTTATTCGGATCACATGGTCGGCTACCGCTTCATTCCGCTAGGCTTACAGGAAACCGACATTCAGGTGGTCTGGCTAGTTCGCGCTGACGCCGAAGAAGGGCAAGACTACAACAAAGAAAACCTGACCTGGCTTTGGCATGTCACATCTTTGGATGACGAACGCATCATTCGCTACAACCAGTCCGGCGTAAATTCTCAATACTTCCAACCGGGTCCCTTGGGCGAAATGGAAACGTCGATCCAGGACTTTTACGATTTCTATTTCACCATGATCAGCCCGGAACCAGAACAAAGGATGGCGGGCAATGGCTGAGGCGAAATCACGCCGTCGCGGTGGAGGCGGGCGCGCCGCGCGCATAAAGGTTCAACAGGCGACCACGGGCAATGAGGCCGTACGTGGGGGCCTAAGTGGCGGGCGCTACAAACCGCTGACCCAAGCAGATATGGAGAACATCCACCAAGCGGCCTTGACCGTTCTGGAAAACACCGGCGTTAACGACCATTTTCCGGAATTGCTTGATCTGGTGCTGCCCAAGGGCGCGGTGATGAATGACCTCAATCGGCTGTGCTTCCCCCGAGCCTTGATGGAAGACATCCTGGATGGTGCTGCCAAGGAGTTTTATGTCTATGCCCGCGGAGAGCGTGAAGGCAAAGACGACATGCATTGCTCGGCAGAGAGCGTTTACTTCGCCAACTCCGGAACCGCCGTCACCACCTTCGATTCCCAGACCAAATCTTATCGCCCTTCGGTCCTGCGCGATGTGTATGATTTCACCCGTCTAGTGGACCGTTTGGACAACATCCATATGCTGGGCGATACGGTTTTGGCCACCGATGTGATCGATGATTTCGCCCACGATATGAACACCATATATGCAATGCTCGCAGGCAGCCAAAAGCCTGCCTGTCTGACCTTTCGCGACCGCAGTCATATCCCGCATGCCATCCGCATGTTTGACTTGGCCCAGGGTGGTGAAGGTGCTTTCATGAAAAAGCCAAGCGTCATTTTTGGCGGCTGTCCAATGGTTTCGCCCCTGCGGATCGGTAAGGAAAATATGGAGATCCTGATTGATACCGCCAAACTTGGCCTGACTGTCGATCTGGCTGTGCCTCCTCAAGCCGGGGCCACAGCCCCTGCTACGCTTGCGGGTACACTTGTACAAACCGTGGCCGAAACGCTGGCCTGCGTTGCCATCGTAAATCTCATCAAACCAGGCTGTCCGGTCTGCTTTGCCGCCTGGCCCTTCATCACAGATTTGCGCAGCGGTTCATTCACCGGTGGCAGCGGCGAACAGGCTCTGATTGGCGCGGCTGCCATTCAAATGGGTAATTTCTATGGCCTTCCCACATCCGTTGGCGCAGGCATGACCGATGCCAAAATACCCGACGCGCAATACGGCTTAGAAAAGGCGCTGACCTTCACGCTTGCTGCTCATGCCGGTGCCAATCGCCTTTGCGAGTTTGGCGGTATGATCGGCAGCCTCATGGGATGTAGTTTTGAAAGTATGGTCATCGATGACGAAGCGGGCGGAATGATACTGCGATCGTTGCGCGGGATAGAGGTCACGGATGAAACCATGGCTGTGGATGTGATCCACCAGTGCGCCATCGACCCTGGTCATTTCCTCGGTAACCCCCACACGCTAAACTATATGAACAGCGAGTTCGTCTATCCGCGACTTATGGATCGGGAGCGTACAGACACATGGGAAAACGAAGGCAAAACAGATTTGTTGGACCGCGCCCGTGACAAAGCCAATTCTATTCTAAACAGTCATTTCCCTAACTATTTCGGCGCTTTGGACACTCAGGTGCGCGAAGAATTCCCCATTGTAATGAGTGCAGAAAGCATGAACTATCATGGATAACTCTAACGCCAAACAATGGGACAACGATCACTTCCTGCACCCGTGGGAAGGGATGGAAGCTTTGGGCAAAAACAACCGCACTTTTGTCGAAAGTGCCAGCGGCATCCATGTAGTGAACGAAAAAGGCGAACGCTTGATTGACGGACCGGGAGGCATGTGGTGCACCCAGATCGGCTATGGGCGAGAGGAGATGGCCGAGGCCATGGCTCATCAAGCTCGGAGCCTTGCCTATTTCTCGCCCTTCAACAACACCAACACGACTGCTGTGCGGTTCGCACGCGAAATCGCCAAACGTGCGCCGGGCGATTTGAACAATGTCTTTTTTACCACCGGCGGTTCGACCGCGGTGGATACGGCTATCCGATTTGTCCATTTTCGAAATAACCTTATGGGTCGTCCCGAGAAAAAGAAAATCATTTCAAGGCAAAAGGCCTATCATGGAAGCACCTACTTGGCGGCCAGCGTCAGTGGAAAAGAGCGTGACCGGCTTTGGCTCGACAAGGCCGATGACCTCGCGCATTTCCTGCCGGACGTAAACCCGCTCTATCGTGCGCCAGGTCAAAGCGAAGAAAGCTTTCTGACAGAGAAAATTTCTGATCTTGAAAACGCTATTGTGGCACTTGGCCCAGAAAATGTTGCCGCTTTTATCGCCGAACCGGTTCTGGCATCTGGCGGCGTTATCGTGCCGCCAAATGGATATCACGAAGGCTGCCTAAAAATCTGCAAGAAGTATGATGTTCTATATATCTCCGACGAAGTGGTGACAGCTTTTGGGCGATTAGGCCATTGGTTTTCGTCTGAGGCAGTTTTCGGCATTCAGCCAGACATAATAACTTGTGCCAAAGGAATGACATCTGGGTACGCGCCGATGGGTGCCGCGATTATTTCTGACCGATTGATCGCCGATGTTGCGGGAAAAGATGCTACCTTCTCAAATGGTTATACCTATTCTGGTCACCCAGTTAGCGCGGCTGCGGGTTTGAAGAGCATTGAGATCATTGAACGGGAAAAACTTCTCGAACACGTTCGAATGGTCGCTCCGGTTTTTCAGGATCAACTGCAGCAGTTGCGTCAGATCGGCATCGTTGCCGACGTGCGTGGGATGGGTTTAATGGGTTGCGTTCAATGCTCAGTTGACGGTGATCCTCGGAGCGAGCTGGGACACGACTACGAGATTGGTGGCCAGATCGATATAGAATGCCAAAAACGGGGGTTATTAGTTCGACCGGTTATCAACATGTGTGTTCTTTCGCCGCCCCTTATCATTAGCGAAAACGAAATTATAAATATGTTTTCTGTCTTGCGCGAAGGGCTTGAAGCGACAAGCACGTGGCTTGGCGGATTCGGTGACCAATGAAAAGCATGCAACTCCGTTGCGAGTGTAAGCAGGTTGGGATGCCACTGCAAAATTTGGATTCCACGTTCAATGTCCGCAATGGGCCGCCAGCTAGAATTTGAAAACTCCGCTTTCTGCGCAACGCTGTAATTGGGGCACCGCGCAGCATCGGTCAAAGTGGGCTCAGCGCGGTAATTCGTAGAAATGCCGCGAGCGAACGCTATGCGAACGAAGCCACCGGCCGACGTTTCTCGGCCACTGTTTGCAAACGACCCCAAGCCAACATTCAACTTGCTTTCTCATTTCTGCATTTGCAGCCAAGGTTTCGGATATACTTCTGCGGACTTCATTGGATGCATACACAAGGGTCAGGCCTGTTTTACGGCGTGGGCGAGGACGCGGAGTACGTAGTCAATCACCTGATTTCCAATTCAAACAAACAAGGTGAACGACAGCATCAAGCCTAGCTTGGATCGAAGATTTGCAACTTTGACTAGATCAATTTTTGAGAACTGTGCGCGGATACAACTTGAGACTGAGAAATAAGCCAGTTGACGAACACCTTAGCCTCGGGACGCTGAAATTCTGCCTGCGTCTGGATGTAGTAGACGCCGAAGAGTGGCTCAGAGAACAATTCAATCATCCGACCAGATGACAAATCTTCTTCAAAAAAAGCTCTGGCAGAATACGTGATACCGTCACCCCGGCGAACTGCGGTCATGATCAGGTTCCCCGGCATGTGGTTAATGGTCAATGGCTCGGCAGGAACGACCCCGTGATAGGTAAACCAGTCAGCCGCTTCGTTAGTGCCCAGTTCCTGTAACCAGGGCAATTTCGTTAGAGAGGCCGGATCACGTAGGTCTTGGCCTCCCACCAATGAAGGCGCACCAATTACGACCATGTCCGAGACAAGGACAGTGTCTTCCTCTTTTCTTGGCATGCGTCTATCGCGATACCGAATGGCGACATCGATACCACCCGGGAGTATCTGTACCAGCTCCGAGGTTGGGTTCAGCATTAGAGTGATCTCTGGGTGCTGGCGTTGAAACTCTGCCATTCTCGGCAATAGCCACTCCACTGCGAACGCCGGAGACATAGTTACTTGAACGGGACGGTGCGCTGCATGTTCCGCCAGTCGTTCGACACCCCTTCCGATAATTTCAAAGCCGATACCCAGTTCGCGTGCAAGAATGATGCCTGGTTCTGTCAATTCAATGCTGCGCCCACGTCTGGAAACGAGAGCTACACCCAAATGCTTCTCCAACGATTTCACCTGTTGACTGACTGCCGCTTGGGTCACGTTCAAGCGTTCAGCCGCCACGGTGTAACTTCCAGCTTCCGCAACCGCTGAGAAAGCGCGCAAAGCGTTCATCGGGGGAAGGTGCAACCAATCCATACAGTAGATTTTCTAATGTTTAGTTAGACTATTTGAGTCGCATGATATCGGCATTCTTGACATTATTCACGGTGAAATCTGTTTTGGGATTATGAAATATGAGAGCAGACGCTTCGTTATCGATGTCAACCTAGCCGCAAGTCATGAGAGTTTGTTACGATGGAAAAACTTCAAGGTGGATGTTACTGTGGAGCTGTTCGATACCAGATAGCAAACCCACCGGGGTGGTCGGGTCATTGCCATTGCCGTTCATGCCAAATGGCTCTTGGCGGCGCCTTTGTAACTTGGGCTAAGGTAGCCGCCGAAGACTTCGCAGTTATCAAAGGCGAAATCCAATACGTTGAGAAAACTCCGGGTATTCGCCGCGGGTTTTGTCGTGACTGTGGAACGACGTTGACCTATGCCGCCCTACATGAAGTTGAGGGCCAAGACTGGAGCGCTGACGCGTGGTTTTCTGCTGTGACGTTGGATGACCCATCGATTGCACAACCCAAAGCCCATATTTTTGTTTCACATCAGCAGCCATGGATAAAACTTGACGATGGGCTGCCGACGTTTCCTGAGTTCTGAATAGCTTTCTTGCGCAATAGGAGGAGAATACGATGGACATTGCCTATTCATATGCCTGCAAGGATTGCGAGGGCATGGAAGCCTGCCCTGGAAAAGTGGTTGCAGCGACCAAGGACGAAGTATGGAAACTCATGGAACTGCACGCGGTGGTCGCACACGGAGAAGATCCCAGCTCGTGGGACGCCGACACTCGAGAATATCTGGGAACATTGATTAAACCCGCTTGATCAATTCTGTGGAGCATCGACACTCAACGAAATCTCGGCCTTGAAGCTCTGTTTGAATCGCTTGTCGGCGAGCGGCGACTTTGTTGCGAAGGACAGGTTTGGTCTGCCAACCAGCTAATCATGCACACTGCTGGGATCGGCAGCTCTGAGCCCAACTGGGACGTCCGTCTCAAGCGCAGTATTGGACAGGATGGTCGGAAAGCGGTCGTTCGGTGTCATGTCCCGACGCCAGCTATGCGGACAAACTTTTCATTGCGCTTGGTTTTTCGAAGCCCCGTGACTTTGGTTTCGTCCCAGCCAGAAAAAATAGTTCAAGGTCTTTCCGATCGCATTGCGCGTCCTTTGATGCTGTTGGAAATCGAGGCGAACCAGCCAAGACGCCACAGAGTGCGCGAACTAGAATATGTCCGGTTCCGGCACCGGCCCTCCGAAATTGCGCCTGAGGAAGTCGAAGTCACATCCTTTGTCCGCCTGTTCAATGTGTCGCGAAAACAACCAGCCGTATCCACGTTCATATCGAGGTTCGTGCGGCGTCCATGCGGCGCGGCGGCGGTCGAGCTCGTCGTCGGGAACTTTCAGGTTCAACGAGCGGTTCGGCACATCCAACTCTATGATGTCACCAGATTCGACGAGCGCCAGCGGGCCGCCAACAAACGCTTCTGGTGCTACGTGGAGGATGCACGCTCCAAAGGATGTGCCAGACATGCGAGCGTCCGATAGGCGGACCATGTCGCGATGACCCTGATTCAGCAGGGCTTGCGGCATCGGAATCATGCCCCATTCCGGCATTCCAGGACCACCTTGCGGTCCAGCGTTGCGCAGGATCAATACATGATCCGGCGACATTGGATAGTTCGGGTCTTCTATGATTGACTTCAGCTCGGGATAGCTGTCTGCAACTATCGCCGGGCCGGAATGGGTCATGAATTTCGGATCCATCGCGGCAGGTTTAATAACTGCGCCGTCCGGGGCTAGGTTTCCCTTAAGCACTGCCAGCGAACCCTCATGATAAACAGGATTGGACAGGGGGCGAATAACATCGGGATGATAGTTGCGAGCGCCTTTAATGCCTTCCCCCAGAGTTTTTCCAGTAACGGTTGTCACGGATAAATCCAGCTTCTCACTCAGTTCGCGCATCAACGCCTGCAAACCACCCGCATAGAAGAAATCTTCCATCAAGTAATCGGACCCGGAAGGACGGATATTGGCGATGACCGGGGTCGAACGCCCGACCTCGTCCAAATCTTCCAACGTCAGCGGCACGCCTGCACGCCGCGCCATTGCGATCAGGTGGATGATTGCATTGGTTGAACACCCTGTGGCCATTGCCACCATCACCGCGTTTCGGGTGCTGGCAGGTGTCATGATTTTGTCAGGGGTCAGATCCTCCCACACCATGTCGACGATCCGACGACCACAGGCAGCGGCCATGCGTTTATGGCCAGCATCAGGCGCAGGGATGGAGGAAGCGCCGGGCAATGTCAGTCCCCAGCCATCGGCGATTGACATCATTGTGGCGGCGGTTCCCATCGTCATGCAGGTGCCGTAACTTCGCGCGATGCCACTTTCTATTCCATGCCAATCTTCCTTTGAAATGTTGCCTGCGCGCCGTTCGTCCCAATACTTCCAAGTGTCGGTGCCTGACCCCAACTTCTCCCCGGCATAATTGCCGCGCAGCATGGCGCCCGCTGGCAGGAAAATGAAAGGCAGCCCCATGGAAACTGCCCCCATGACCAAGGCCGGTGTAGATTTGTCACAGCCCCCCATCAAGACGGCCCCATCCACCGGATGCGACCTTAAGGCTTCTTCCACCTCCATCGCACCCAGATTTCGGTAAAGCATTGATGTCGGTTTCAAAAATTGCTCAGCAAAATCCATGACCGGCAACTCTACCGGCATCCCGCCAGCCTGCAACACACCGCGTTTCACCCATTCGGCCCGGTCGCGTAAGTGGTGGTGACACGGGGATAGGTCGGACCAGGTATTCAGTATCGCGATAACCGGTTTGCCCTCCCAGTCTTCATCGCACAACCCCATCTGGCGGGCACGGGAGCGATGTCCCATCGAACGCAAGTCATCCGGCGCAAACCACCGCGCCGAGCGCAGATCTTTGGTTGTCTTTTTGGTCATCAGTGCACCTCTATTTCGCGAAACCTTGCAGAAATAAACAAAGGGTGTCGAGTCCGGTCTCGGGTCTTAATTTTTGATTCGACCCGGCCATTCCGCGATTTCTGCATCCGATTGCAAAAATCTGTTGACGCAGGTGGCAGAGTCTTGTCAGAAGAACTTTGCTAGAGCGGGGCAGGGGGTTTGCGTAGCGTTGGAGAATGACCAAACCTGCCTCCTTCAAGTACTTCAAAACCAGTCCCGAGATCATCCGCC
>NZ_JBXWSJ010000078.1:0-13881 GCF_059613365.1 Ruegeria sp. BHSA163 | reverse complement strand
TTCAAAGATGACGCCACCGCATTCAACGCGGAAAAAAAGGATGTAATCGACGGCAAAGGTGTTTTGAATAACCGCCTGAGTGAATTCTTCATGACAGGCCTGACACAAATCGGCGTTCCCAACCACTTTATCCGCCGTTTGAATATGCGTGAGCAGCTGGTGCGGAATTGCGAAATTGTTCCGCTTGAAGTGATCGTGCGCAATTATGCCGCCGGGACAATGTCAAAACGCCTTGGGATAGCTGAAGGCACCCAATTGCCGCGTCCAATAGTCGAATATTGCTACAAAGACGACTCTCTGGGCGACCCACTTGTCACCGAAGAACACATCGCTGCTTTTGGCTGGGCCAGTCAGCAGGACATGGACGACATTCTAAGCATCGCGTTAAGGGTCAACGACTTTCTGAGTGGAGTAATGCTGGCTGTTGGCATCCGTCTGGTCGATTTCAAAATAGAAATCGGGCGAATTTTCGACGGTGATTATCAACGTCTGATTGTCGCAGATGAGATCAGTCCCGACAGCTGCCGTCTTTGGGATATCGAAACCGGGCAGAAGTTGGACAAAGACGTGTTTCGCCGAGATCTGGGCAACCTTACAGATGCCTATTCCGAAGTTGCTCGCCGTCTGGGCGTTCTGCCAAAAAGTAATGTCTCTAAGCCGACTCTGATCAACTGATTGTCATTGCAACATTTTCTAGCAAGGCGTCATGGAAATAACGTGACGCCTTTTTAGTTCAAGATGCGCGTTTGACAGCTTCGACAAGAATACAGCATGCTCTGTGCCGAACGATCTTTTTGGTTTACTGTCAAGGCGATATTCAACATGCTCGATTTGTTTGACCAAGCCGTGTTTCTCAAGTTTTTGGCGGCGATCCTCGCTATTTTCAATCCGCTTTATAATATTCCGATTTTCTTGAGCATGACGAAAAACTGCAAGAAGGAAGAGCGTCGGCGGGTCGCTTTGATTGTGTCTGTTTCGGTAACGGTCATTGCCTTGATTGCAGTTGTGATCGGTGAGGAAGTATTGGCCGTTTTCGGCATAGACGTCCCATCGTTCCGAATTGCAGGCGGGATCATAATTTTTGGAATTGGAATGTCGATGTTAAGGGCCGATGACCGCTCTCCGGGCGATCAGGCGGCTGCAGCGGAAGGGCACGAAAGAAAGCTAAACTTTGCGGTCGTTCCCTTGGCAATTCCGCTTACTATTGGTCCCGGCACAATCGCGGTGACGATCGTTTTTTCTCACCAACTATCGCATGGCTCCGAAGTGGTGACGCTGGGTTCCGCGGTGTTAATCGCGTGTGCAATTGTTGCATTGGGGTTGCTGTTTGCCGACCAAATTTCTCGCCTCGTCGGAGAAACAATGATCAACGTTTTGACGCGCATCATGGCAATCTTATTGGTCGCGGTCGCCGTTGAGATGGTTTTAACAGGTACATTCAATGCAATCGACGTGCATTACCCCGGATTAACAACGCAATCGGGCAACAATTGATAGACAAAAAGTGCCGCCGCACCAAGGGTTGTCCAACAAGGCCAAGCAGGATATTCCCCACCCATCGGAACACGCCAGTTCCATGATCTTCAGGTGGAGTTTACGAAAATGAAGGCACGGGTGCATGTGATGCTCAAAGACGGGGTACTAGACCCGCAGGGCGAGGCGGTTCGGCACGCATTGGGCGCCATGGGCTTTGATAAGGTTGAGGGCGTGCGCCAGGGAAAGGTAATCGATCTTGAATTGGCGGAAGGTGCGACCGAAGCTGATATAACAGATATGTGCGAAAAACTGTTGGCAAACACAGTTATCGAACGTTTTGAAATAGAAATGGTTTAAGTCTTTCCAGAAAACAGAGGGTTAGCCATGCGCGCAGCAGTTATCGTGTTTCCAGGCTCAAACTGTGACAGGGACCTTGCCGTTGCCTTTGAAAGGGCTGGCTTTTCGGTCGACATGGTTTGGCACAAGGACGCCACCCTTCCGGATGGTGTGGATATTGTCGGCGTTCCCGGAGGATTCTCTTACGGTGACTATCTTCGATGCGGAGCGATTGCTGCGCAGTCGCCGATCTGCAAGGCGCTGGTCCAACATACTGAGCGAGGCGGATATGCCATCGGAATATGCAACGGTTTTCAGGTCCTGACTGAAACCGGGATTCTGCCCGGTGCTTTGTTGCGCAATGCTGGTCTTAAATACATCTGCCGAACTGTTGGTCTGCGCGTTCAAACCAGCGACAGTGCATTCACCGAAGGATACAACGCCGGTGATGTGATCGATATTCCGATTGCTCATCATGACGGCAATTATTTTGCAGATGATGAAACTTTGGCGACGTTGAAAGATCAAGATCGGGTTGCATTTACATATGATCAAAACCCCAACGGTTCGCGCGACGACATCGCTGGTATCCTTTCTGGCAACCGCCGTGTGTTGGGCATGATGCCGCACCCCGAGCGTGCGGCGGATTCAGGCCATGGCGGTACGGATGGAGCGGCGCTCTTCCGCGCACTGTCCGGTGTTTTCGCACCGGCATGACTTGAGATCAATGTCACTGGCGCGTAGCGTCGAAAAATGAGTTCAGACGTTCAACCAGAGAGCCCCGGTTTTCTGAGCCGTTTTGGAGGCGGCCCACTAGGCTGGCGCCTGCGAATTGCCGTTCTGGTTCTTCTTCTCGCAACCGTTGTCACTGTTTGGGTTACCAACAGCTTACTTACCAGCAGGTTTACTGAGTCTACGCGCAATCGGGCCGAGCTTCGGCTGGCACTTTATTCTGGCAACTTGCTTAGCGAGCTGCGCCGCAACGCCATCGTCCCACAATTGCTTGCGCGCGACCCGACCCTGATCGGCGCCTTGCAGTCGAGCGACTATACCTTATCGAGCCAGCGACTGATTTCCTTCGTCGAAGAAATTGGAGCCGCTTCGCTGGTATTGTTGGATGGCGATGGATTGACCGTGGCAGCAACAGACCGAAATCGATTGGGCGAAGGTCACCGCAACACAGCATATTTTGTCGATGCAATCCGCGCGAATGCAACCCTGTTTTCAATTATTCCGCGCGAATCTGGTGGTTACAAGTTCGTGTATTCACGGCGCATCGAGGCGAATTCTGAAGTTCTTGGCGTGATAGTTGTCGAAGTCGACTTACAGAAATTCGAACGAGCTTGGGCGGGTATCTCAGATGCGGTTATGGTGACCGATAGTACTGGCACTATTATTTTGTCGACGGAACCTCAATGGCGTGGATTGGACGAGGGGTCGGCAATGCTTCGGCAACCCCCACAAGGGGCGATCCAAAGGGCCATTCGGGCAACGACAGATTGGACCGCCCTTCCGCCCGACGCTTACCTGCAGGGTGAAGCGGTGATGCGGATGGAAACGCGTATTCCGTTCAGAGGTTGGCAGATGACTTCGTTCACCACCTACTCCTCGATCCGGGAGAAGGTGAACAGCGTTCTGGCCTTGGAAATCATGGGTTTTGCGATTCTCTTGGCCCTTGCGTTCTACGCGCTCAGCCGGCGGGCAACGTCCCGCATGACTTTGTTCCAGCGAGAGTCGGCGGAGCTTCGCGCATTGAACACCAGGTTGCAGCGGGAAATCGCTGAGCGTGAACGGGTTGAAAAGACGCTGGAAGTTGCCGAGCAAACCCTTGCGCAAAGTTCGAAACTGGCCGCATTGGGTGAGATGTCGGCAGCCGTAAGTCACGAATTGAATCAACCTTTGGCTGCGATGAAAACCTATCTTGCAGGTGCGCGCCTTTTACTGCGTCGTGATCGATCAGAGGAAGCATTGGCCAGTTTCGGCAGGATCGATGGATTGATTGAGCGGATGGGCGCAATAACCCGGCAGCTAAAATCTTATGCTCGAAAGGGCGCGGACGCGTTTTCCCCTGTAGATCTTGGCGAAGCGCTGGCTTCGTCTCTATCAATGATGGAGCCGCAGCTGAGGCAACGTCATGTCAAGATTACGCAAATTTTGCCTGAGGAACCTGTGGTCGTGATGGGCGATCGAATGCGGATTGAGCAGGTCATGGTCAACCTCTTGCGAAATGCTCTGGACGCCACCAAATCAATAGATGAACCGGACGTTGAAATCATCCTTGCGGCGGGTGAGACTGCGGTACTGACCGTCCGAGACAATGGGCATGGCATCGAGGATATCGAAAACCTGTTCGAACCGTTTTACACTACTAAACGGCCCGGGGACGGAGTTGGACTAGGCCTTGCTATCTCGTCCGGGATCGTCAACGACCACGGTGGGCGGCTGACCGCACGCAACGGACAAAATGGCGGCGCAGTTTTCGAAATGCAGCTGCCGATACTTGGAAGCGACGGCCTGGAGGCCGCTGAATAACGAGGAATGACTATGGCACAAGCCATGAAGATCGCCATCGTGGACGACGAACAGGACATGCGCCAGTCGATCAGCCAATGGTTGGCGTTGTCAGGTTACGACACCGAGACGTTTGCAAGCGCCGAAGATGCTCTAAAGGTGCTCGGGCCAGAGTATCCAGGGATCGTGATATCAGATATCAAGATGCCCGGTATGGACGGCATCCAGCTGTTGAAGAAACTCATGGGCGCGGACAGCACCTTGCCTGTGATTATGATCACCGGACACGGTGACGTGCCGATGGCTGTTGAGGCCATGCGCGTAGGTGCATTCGATTTCCTCGAAAAGCCTTTCAATCCGGACCGCATGTCGGAATTGGCCAAACGCGCCAGTAATGCAAGAAGATTGACGTTGGACAACCGGGCGCTGCGGCGAGAGTTGTCTGGCGGAACTCAGATTATGAACAAGTTGATCGGCGCCAGCCCGGTTATGGAACGTCTGCGAGAGGATATTCTGGATTTGGGTCAGGCGGATGGTCACGTTTTGATCGATGGGGAAACCGGAACAGGCAAAACACTGGTTGCTCACGCCCTGCACGCCGTCGGTAGCCGTGCGGGCAAGAAATTTGTTTTGGTCTCCTGCGCTGCTTTGGAAGAAGATGCGCTTTCAAAGCGCTTGTTTGGACCGATGATGCCCGAAGACTCGCAACTGCCAGCGATTGAGGAGGCACGTGGCGGAACGCTAGTACTCGAGGATGTCGAGGCGCTAAGCGATACCCTGCAAGCGCGACTGTTGAGCGTGATGAATCAGCAGGGCACTCCGGCAGAGACGAGGATAGTGGCAATCTCGAATTTGCAGGAAGCTGGTAAAACCAGCGAGGATGTTCTGCGGCCCGATTTGTTTTATCGATTGGCTGCACTTCGTATAACAATGCCACCTTTGCGGCAGCGAGGTGAAGATATCCTGACTTTGTTCACCCGCTTAAGCGAGCAATTCGCTGAGGAATACGGCTGCGACACTCCGCAGGTCAGCGCCCAAGAAGCTGCTCAGCTATTACAGGCACCATGGCCGGGGAATGTGCGCCAGTTGATCAACATAGCCGAGCGTGCGGTTCTGCAATCGCGTCGTGGGTCTGGTACGATTGCTTCGCTTTTAATGTCCGACCATGAGGAAATGCAGCCGGTTATGACAACTGAAGGCAAGCCGCTTAAGGAATATGTCGAGGCATTCGAAAGGATGCTGATCGACAACACCATGCGTCGCCACAAAGGTTCGATCGCTTCAGTTATGGACGAACTCTGTCTACCGCGCCGGACCTTGAACGAGAAAATGGCGAAGTATGGGCTGCAGCGGTCAGACTATTTGTAAGCGCCAATTGTGGCCCCAAACTTCCTGAGCAACCAATTTAATTCACGTTTGCGAACTTTTTACCTAATTGAAGTGCACCCGCGTTAAGTTCGTAGGATGCAATTCAGTTTGCCCATTGTCTTTTCCGCAGGACTGCTTTTATTGTGTTCGAACGGGCCGGGCATTTTTCCGCTCTTAAGCCCCGGATATTTGAGTTTCGCTGCTTTGCCGCAAGTGAAGAAAAACTTTGGCAGCAAAGCAGACCGATTGTGCCCTGACTGGGCAGTAGAGCACCTGAGCCCGAATGACGGGCGAAAGGAATAAATGGGCAGGCAGCGATAAATCGCGCCTGTCGGAGAAGAACCGCGATGACGCGCGCGCAACGATCGAGTATACGGGCAGGGGGCCATGGCGCCAGACCCTGCCGCGCGCCGTCTGATATCGCCCTGACAAGACACCTCCCCAAATGCGCCCTTCCAACCGGACGGGCCAGGACAATGCGTTTGGCGCGGTGCACCAAGGACAAATGGCCAAGAAAATGCTTATCGATGCCACCCACGCGGAGGAAACCCGCGTCGTGGTGGTCGACGGGAACAAAGTTGAGGAGTTCGACTTTGAGTCCGAAAACAAACGCCAGCTTGCTGGCAACATCTATCTTGCAAAAGTAACGCGGGTTGAGCCGTCTCTACAGGCGGCTTTTGTGGACTACGGTGGCAACCGCCATGGTTTTCTGGCGTTTTCGGAAATTCACCCGGATTATTATCAAATACCGGTCGCTGACCGCGAAGCTTTGATGGAAGAGGAGCGTGCCTATGCCGAAGCAATGAAGGCACGCGATGAAGACGAAGAATCCAAACCGAAAAAACGCCGATCTAGATCGCGCAGCAAAGCTGCGGATGTTAAGTCTGATGATCCCGTTGAGACAATGGACGTGTCCTCTGAACCAACGGGGATGGAGACAATAGATCTGGACGAAGTAGACGAAGGCGACGTTTCAGAGGTCCCCGAAGGGACGTCTCCGATGGAATTGGTTGGAGAAACCCCTGTCGAGGAACCCGAAGAATCCGCAGAAGAAGAAACTTCGGATGACACTGTCGCAGATGACGCAAACGGTGATGGATCAAGCGTAGAAGCCCAGTCGGAAACTGCTTCAGAGGAAAAGCATGAGACTGTTACGCAAGAGCCCCCACAGGCAGCGGACGATGAAGACGACGGTCAGGTTGAACCTTCCAACGATACCGAATCCGATGGCTCTGAGACTGAACGGGAAGAGCCCGACAGCGACAACTCGGTTGAAGAAAGTGAAGAGGCTTCAACTGATGCCTCGGACAAAGACGACCAGATTGAGTCAGTTGCCGAGGAAGATGACAGTGAAGACATTCGACCACCCCGCAAGCCGCGTCCTCGTCGCTACAAGATCCAAGAAGTCATCAAGGTTCGCCAAGTCCTGCTGGTGCAGGTCGTTAAAGAAGAACGCGGCAACAAAGGTGCCGCCCTTACTACTTATCTTTCGCTTGCAGGCCGGTATTGCGTTCTTATGCCGAATACAGCGCGGGGCGGGGGAATTAGCCGCAAGATAACAAACGCAGCAGATCGGAAAAAATTAAAAGACATAGCGGCGGAAATTGATGTTCCCGACGGTGCCGGATTGATCGTTCGGACAGCCGGCGCAAAGCGCACCAAATCCGAGATAAAGCGCGATTACGAATACCTGCAGCGTTTGTGGGAACAGATTCGCGAGCTTACTTTGCAGTCGATTGCTCCTGCAAAAATTTACGAAGAAGGCGATTTGGTCAAACGCTCGATCCGTGATTTGTACAATCGCGATATCGACGAAGTTCTTGTGGAGGGCGAAGGCGGGTATCGTATCGCCAAGGACTTCATGAAAATGATTATGCCGTCCCACGCTAAGAACGTGAAGCGTTATGAAGACGCGCTGCCGTTATTCGCGCGATATCAGGTCGAAAGCTATTTGGCGGGGATGTTCAACCCGACAGTTCAGTTGAAGTCTGGTGGCTATATCGTAATCGGCGTAACGGAAGCATTGGTCGCAATCGATGTAAACTCGGGCAGAGCCACAAAAGAAGGCTCGATCGAAGACACCGCGCTTAAGACCAATCTTGAAGCCGCCGAAGAGGTGGCGCGGCAATTGCGATTGCGGGACTTGGCCGGACTGATCGTCATTGACTTCATCGATATGGATGAGCGCAAGAACAATTCAGCGGTCGAAAAGCGCTTGAAGGAAAAGCTGAAAACTGATCGAGCGCGAATTCAAGTTGGTCGGATATCAGGATTTGGCTTGCTGGAAATGAGCCGTCAGCGCTTGCGGCCTGGAATGATCGAGGCAACAACGCAACCATGCCCGTCTTGCCACGGAACCGGTTTGATCCGTTCAGATGACAATATGGCACTGTCGATACTTAGGCAGATTGAAGAGGAAGGCACGCGTCGTCGCTCTCGCGAGGTTTTGGTTCGGTGCCCAGTAAGTATCGCCAATTTCCTGATGAACCAAAAGAGAGAACATATTGCCCAAATCGAGTCCCGGTACGGGTTGTCAGTTCGGGTTGAGGGCGACGTTCATCTCGTTAGCCCTGACTTTTCAATGGAGAAATTCAAGACAGCCAGCCGGATCGTGCCCGAAGCGACCGCGCCTGTAGTTTCGGTGGACGCCTCACTTATGGATCTGGTGGATTCGACCGAAGAACCCGAAGTTGAAGACGAAAACACCGAGCAAACAGAAGAAGAAGCCAAGCCCAAGCGCAAACGCCGTCGTCGTCGTCGCAAGAAGAGCGGAGTCAATTCGGATGCGACCGAATCCGATGTCGCGGAAGGCGAACCTGTTGAAGTTGCCGGTACTGACGAACTGGTGTCTGCAGAAGAAGAAGGTGCTAATCCCGAACCCGCAGAGGATGAAGAAAAGTCAGCAAAACCCAAGAAACGCCGCGCGCCGCGTCGACGGAAGAAAGACGCAGATGTGCAACCTGCTGAGGAAGTAGAGACACTTAAGAATGCTCAGGATGAAACGGCTGAGAAACCCACCGCCATCGAAGCTGAAGCAGAGCAACAGGAGATCGAGGTCCAGAATACCGAAGGTGACAAAAAGGTATCTGAAGTAGTTGCAGAGCCATCTGGCGTAAACGACGCAGTTACTGCGTCTGAAGTGTCAGAAAATATTGCTGCAACTGAGGAGGCAGACCCCGAACCACCGGAAAAGCTTGGAGAAGCGTCTGAACCGGTACTCGAGACTGTTGCCGAAGAACCCAAGCCAGCTCGGGCCAAACCCAAACGCCGAGGTTGGTGGTCACTAGGGCAATGAAAAAAGCGGACCTATTGGTCCGCTTTTTTTAAGTAGATCAAAGGCGTAATCAGGACGATTTTTGGATTAAATAAACCTGATGGTCATTTGCGTCTTCGCGAGAAAGCAGTTTGTGGCCCGCCTCGGCGCAAAAATGCGGGACGTCTACAATAGCAGCAGGATCGTCCGCCAAAACGCGCAGCAACGCTCCGGCCGGCATGGACTTTAGCCGCTTTCTTGCCTTTAAGACGGGCAGGGGACACAAAAGCCCGAGCGCGTCCAGTGTTTCATCGGTATCTTCCATTGTTCTGGAAATATGTGTTGTGCGCGACGCTGTCCAGCGCGCAACCACGAGGATGTGACCGAATAGACCCGTGACGCGAAGCATCGGATAACATATGTCCGACTCATGTTCGGAATAGATATCATTGATGCGGGATTATTACCCGCCATGTTCGTCGCGATGATTGGGGGACTAATCAGCTTTCTGTCGCCATGCGTACTGCCAATTGTCCCACCCTATCTTGCATATATGAGCGGCGTGACGATAAACGAAATGCAGGATGAATCCCACGCAAGGCGCAAAGCCACCTTGTCGGCTTTGTTTTTTGTGCTGGGTTTGTCGACAGTCTTTTTGTTGTTGGGGTTTACCGCTTCGGCTTTCGGGGCGTTTGTGCTGCAAAATCAAGAACATTTCGCAAAGATGTCGGGCGCCATTGTAATCGTGTTCGGCCTGCATTTTTTGAATATTATCCGCATACCTCTACTGGACCGAGAGGCTCGCGTAGAAACCAAGGACTCTGGGGGATCGGTTTTCGGGGCTTACGTCTTGGGGCTGGCTTTTGCATTTGGTTGGACCCCATGCATTGGACCGCAGCTAGGAGCAATCTTGTCATTGGCGGCCTCCGAAGCTTCCGTTGCAAGAGGGACTTTTTTGTTGGGGGTTTATGCAGCGGGTCTTGGAATTCCATTTTTGTTGGCGGCAATGTTTCTGAACAGGTCAATGAAGTTTATGAATCAGATAAAGCCCTATTTGGGGACTATTGAAAAGGTCATGGGAGCCCTGCTGTTATTCGTAGGGATAATGTTGATTACCGGTCTGTTTACACAGTTTAGTTGGTGGTTGGTCGAAACCTTCCCCGGTTTGGCAGCACTAGGTTAACCCTTTAGCAAATTGGCGATGATGTTGTCGTTGCAGGCCTTACCTTAAAGGCAATGCTACGCTAACTTGTCGACCAAATGAGCAGTAAGAACAGACCTCCGCAAATATTCAAACGCCGGGTATTTTACATTCCGGGATACGATCCGTTTCCGCCACGTCGATACCGTGAATTGTACCGTAAAGAGGGGAAAGAACAGGCGGAAATCTCGGGTTACTCGATCAGCGTCTCGGCCGATTCAGTAAGCGGTTCTAACAATTGGCATGTCACGTCTGTGCAAGAAGGCGTTGAAGTTCAGACCGAATTTGAGGTCCTGCCCTGGTCGGATATCGTCCAACGCAGCATGTCAGGGTCGATCCTGGTAACATATATCCAAATGGCCAGAACCGTTTGGACATATGTGTCGACAGGCGTTTTTTGGCGCTTGATGCGGCTTCGTAAAGGACCAGTTCTGGCGGCGCTTTACCCAGTTGTAATGTTAATTTTGCAATTGTTGATAGCCATTTTGATTGCGTTGTCGATCTACGCATTGATTGATACGTACATGGGCGAACTGGCAATTCTGCCCGCTGCTTTAGGGGCCTATTGTTCCTTATTTTGGTTCCGGCGCATCGATAATCGTTTGTTCGCCTATTACTTGTTGCATGATTACGCATATTCTTCTCGCTTGCGCGGTGTGGTTTCACCGGAGTTGAACGACCGGCTACAACTTTTTAGCAAACGAATAAATGAGGCCCTCAGTACCGAACTGAATGAGGTTTTGATCGTTGGCCACAGCTCAGGGGCACATTTGGGTGTAATGGCGTTAGCTGACGTCCTGCGAAAGCACGATGGTTTCCGGAACAGCCCGTCCTTATCACTTTTAACTTTGGGGCAGGTTATTCCGATGCTAGCTTTTTTGCCCAAAGCGCATCGGTTACGAAAGGACCTTCGCGATCTTTCCATCGGTTCAAATTTGACTTGGGTGGATGTGTCCGCGCCTGGTGATGGTTGTACCTTTGCCTTATGTGACCCTGTGGCAGTCAGTGGAGTCGCGAGGCAAGAGCAAAAGTGGCCGCTTGTCCTTTCTGCAGCATTTACGCAAACACTTTCTGCTGAGAGGTTGAAAACACTGCGCTGGCGGTTTTTTCGATTACACTTTCAGTATTTGTGTGCCTTCGATCGACCCGGCGATTACGACTATTTCAGAATAACGGCAGGGCCACTAACACTCAGAAAACGGTTCGAGGGACGCGCTCCGTCACAGTCTCGTATCACACGAACTGCTTCAAAATATACTTCGGTAAGAGCATGAAGCCGCCGAAACCAAAATCCCGAGAGGGAAGGGTCACGCTGTGGCGGTACGCAAAACTTTTCAAACAAGATCTATTGTCCGCTCAGCCAGAGCGGCTTTATCGGGCTTGGATGGCAGAGTTTCGCACACCTTTTTTTCGATCTTTTTTGATCAATCAACCAGAACTGATTGACTTAGTCTTGAAAGAACGCCCTGAGGATTTTCCCAAGTCCAAACGTGTCGGTGAAGGCTTGCGTCCACTTTTGGGTAACTCTGTTTTCCTGACCAATGGAGAAACCTGGAAACGGCAACGTCGCGTGATCGATCCTGCTTTCGAGGGTGGCCGCCTCAAAGACACTTTTCCAGCTATGTTGGCTGCGGCCCAAGCCTGCGTCGATAGACTTCAAACGCATATAAATTCAGACCTCGAATTTGAGGAGTTCACGAGTCACGTTGCGGCCGATGTCATATTCCGAACATTGTTTTCTGTGCCCATCGATAACAAAGTTGCGGCGCAAGTTTTTAAGAAATTCAAGGCATACCAACGAGAACAACCATTGATGAACCTGGCCGCTTTCTTTCCTTTGCCGCATTGGATTCCTAGGTTTTTTTCCCGGGAAACGCGCAAAACAGCGCGCGACATCAGGGAACTGATTCGAATGATGACCGAGGAGCGGGCCAAGTTGATCATTGCAGGTAACGCACCCGACGATCTTGCAACAAAGATAATGACGACGCCCGACCCTGAAACAGGGCTTTGCTTGGAAGAAGATGAAATGGTCGATCAGGTGGCGATCTTTTTTCTCGCTGGCCACGAAACCAGCGCTTCAGCACTCGCGTGGACATTATATTTGGTGGCGCTCAATCCAGAATGGCAAGATCGCCTTGCAGAGGAGGCGCAACATCTGGACGCACCAGACTTCGCCTCGGTTTCCCGCCTACAAATCTGTCGTGATGTTTTTCGTGAGGCATTACGGCTCTATCCGCCTGTTCCAATGATGGTCCGGGAAACAAGCTGCCCTGAGCAATTTCGCGGCCGGAACATAGCTCGAGGGTCTCAGATCATACTCAGCCCTTGGCACCTGCACCGGCACGAACGCTTATGGGAACGCCCTGATGAGTTTGATCCCTCAAGATGGCAAACGGAAAACGGCAGATCCTGTCAGAGGGATGCTTATATCCCTTTTTCCACCGGACCCCGTGTTTGTATCGGTTCTGGCTTTGCTATGATCGAAGGCCCACTGATTCTATCGATGCTGCTGCGGCAGTTCCGTTTCGAAACAATCCCTGTAAAAACCCCTGTACCGGTCGCACATCTTACCGTTCGCTCTAAGGATGGAATTTGGTTAAGGGTACGTGGGCGCTAACAATCTACCATCGGTTTGCAGGTTGCTGTATGCGAAAGGTGAATTCGGAATCATTTTGAACGGGAAAGAGTTATGTCCAAGGCAGAACAACGCGCGCAAATGACCAACGGTGCGGGATTTATCGCCGCATTGGACCAAAGTGGTGGCTCGACCCCAAAGGCGCTGGCACTGTATGGAGTGCCTGAAACTGATTACAGCTCGGACGAAGAAATGTTCGGCGAAATTCAAGAAATGCGCGCCCGGATCATTCTTGCAGACGATTTCACCAAGGACAAAGTGATCGGCGCCATTCTATTCGAGCGCACGCTAGGTGAAGAAATCGACGGCCACAAAGTAGCTGACTATCTCTGGTCTGTAAAAGGCATCGTTCCTTTCTTGAAAATAGACAAGGGCTTGGAAGAAACAGCAAACGGCGTTCAACTGATGAAGCCAATCCCTGGGCTGGCGGATACTTTGTCCAAAGCACAAGGTGTATTCGGTACCAAAGAGCGATCAGTCATACACGAAGCAAACGCAGATGGCATAGCGGCGATTGTCGCCCAGCAATTCGACGTAGCCCGAGAGGTCACAGACGCGGGCATGGTTCCAATAGTCGAGCCAGAGGTTAACATCCATTCTGAAACCAAGGCCGAAGCCGAGAATATTCTTAAGGAAGAAATTCTTAAGAATTTGGATCAACTGACCGAAGGGCAGGAGATCATGCTGAAACTGACGCTTCCCAACCAAGCGAATCTTTATGACGAAGTAGCAGATCACCCTCGGGTATTACGTGTAGTGGCCTTGTCCGGTGGATATTCGACCGAGCAAGCCTGTGACCTGCTAAACCAAAATAACAAGATGATTGCGTCGTTCTCTCGCGCCCTTACGGAAGGGCTGGCAAAGCAGCAATCGGATGCTGAATTTAACGCTGCTCTGGGCAGCAACGTAAACAAAATCCATCAAGCTTCTGTTTAGAAGAATTATTCCGGCTTTATTAACGAGCGGCGCAACAGCGTCGCTTTTTCCCGCATGATGCAGCCTTCGACGTGATCGTTGACAAGACCCATTGCCTGCATAAACGCATAAACGGTTGTGGGTCCGACGAACTTCCAACCTCGCTTCTTTAGCTCTTTCGAT
>NZ_JBXWSJ010000077.1:0-1471 GCF_059613365.1 Ruegeria sp. BHSA163 | reverse complement strand
TGCCGCGATGACGAATAATGTTGGCATCTTGAAGCAATCGGGCGACATCGACTTCGTCAAACAAAGCGATCTTGTTAAAGTCAAATCCGCAAAAGGCACGGCGGAAATTCTCACGTTTATTCAGGATCGTGCGCCAACTCAGGCCTGATTGAAAACTCTCCAGGCAAAGCTTTTCAAATAAACGCCTGTCGTCAATGACAGGGTAACCCCATTCAGAGTCGTGGTACTCGAAGAATTCAGGCGCTGCCTGACACCAAGCACAGCGCATCCGCCCATCCGGTCCAGAAACTGTATCAGACATAAAAAAATACCCTTTTTACTTCACAGGGCTTCAGTGGCCCTTTACTTCAAAAGACAAGGATTCAATTTTTTGACCAATACCAGTTTAAAACGAATACCCGAATAGCCGATGCCAAACCGGTCTCAGGATTCCGGGCAGCATCAATTTCTGAAGCTAGGACGTTGATAGGAATTGATTTTGATTGTGCGATCTCGCGAAATGCATTCCAAAACTCATCCTCCAGCGACACCGAGGTTCGATGACCCTGCAGCGTAAGCGATCGTTTGATCGGAGGCCCACTCATTTATCCAACTCGTGATTGTCCAATTCTTTCTTGGACTTGGAACGCTCAAGATCAGTTGCTTCCTTCTCGGCTTTGCTACGACCATAACAGAAGGAATTCCGATCTGCGCGGGCCTTTTTCTCGGCCCGCGACTTTGCTTTTCTATACCGGTTCAGGTTGACCGGCTTGCCCATCAGTTCTTCGGACCGATCATATGTTCAGGCCGCACAACGGCATCAAAGGTCTCTTCATCCACGAAACCCAGCGCGATTGCTTCTTCTTTCAGGGTCGTCCCGTTCTTATGAGCGGTTTTTGCAACCTTTGTGGCATTGTCGTAACCGATTGTTGGGGCCAGTGCAGTGACCAGCATAAGCGATTCTTTCATCAGTTTGTCGATACGTGGTTCGTTGGCCTGTATCCCAAGCAACATACGTTCAGTGAAACTGTCGGTGGCATCTCCCAATAACTGAATTGATTGCAGTAGGTTATACGACATCATTGGGTTATATACATTCAGCTGGAAATGGCCCTGCGAACCGGCAAATTTCATAGCTGCATCGTTCCCCATGACATGTGCTGCAACCTGAGTCAGAGCTTCGGCTTGCGTTGGGTTAACCTTGCCCGGCATGATGGAAGAACCCGGTTCATTCTCGGGAAGGATAAGTTCGCCCAAACCAGACCGCGGTCCCGAGCCCAGGAAACGGATATCATTGGCGATTTTATAGCAAGAACCTGCAACCGTTGCCAAAGCCCCTGACAGAAAAACCATCGCGTCATGAGCCGCCAGAGCCTCAAACTTGTTAGGTGCGGTGACAAATGGCAGCCCGGTGATTTCTGCCATGTTACTGGCTACCGCCTCATCCCAACCGCTATGAGTGTTCAAGCCAGTACCAACGGCGGTCCCACCT
>NZ_JBXWSJ010000076.1:0-15583 GCF_059613365.1 Ruegeria sp. BHSA163 | reverse complement strand
GTAGAGAAATCACCGATTATAGACAAAATGCGTGGTGCGTTAGCTAAGCTAACTTCTGCTGCCGCTGGATAGGTTATCGCCACCTAAATGCTGACTTTGCTTACGTGCGCGAGAGCGTTTCGGGCGATTATGATGTGAAAAGACATGATCGCTGCCAAGTAAAATTGTCTGCCAAAGTTATGTCGGTGAACCCAAGTGGACAAAGAGACGCGGCCATTATGTGAAACAAACGGAAACCCGAAAATCCAAATGGCGGTCGTCAAATCCTGCGGTCACCTCGGTTTCATAAGCACGTTCCACTGTAAAATTTCCCAGCTTGTCTCGGGCTTCCGACCCAGTTCTGCTGATGCCGAAAGGGTCTACCAGAACGCTCCGCAAGCGTACCAGCGCTGTCACCCATGCTGGAAAAGCGGTGGTTTTTCCTGCGGCCCTACGAGTTGGCAGTTCGGATGCCACACAAAAGAAGTCCAGACATTTCCAGACTTAAATCGTTCGTGAAGCATACTTTGTGAAGGTAACGGTGACCGTTTGACGTTTTCGTCGAACAGGGAACTATTCTTTGAGCGTTTTCAGGGCATCTTTCAAATCAATTGCTCCATCATAGAGCGCACGGCCGGAAATGGCACCATTCAGACCTGCGCCGCAATCCCGCAGCGCGATGAGGTCAGAAATCGAAGAAACGCCTCCGGACGCGATAACGGGAATTTCCACTGAGTTTGCAAGTTGAGCTGTGGCTTCGATATTCGGGCCCTGCATCGCACCGTCTCGGTTGATGTCTGTGTATATTATCGCCGCCACACCTGCGTCTTCAAAGCTACGGGCCAAGTCCGTAACCTTTACGTTGGTTTCCTCGGCCCAGCCCTTGGTGGCGACAAACCCGTTGCGAGCGTCGATGCCGACAGCGACTTTGCCCGGAAACGCCGCTGCGGCTTCGTGCACCAGTTCGGGGTTCTCGACCGCCGCCGTTCCCAGAATGACCCGGGCCAAACCTTTGTCTATCCAGGTTTCGATCGTGGTCATGTCCCTGATTCCACCCCCTAACTGAGCTGGAACCCCGCAATTCTTCAGGATTTCTTCGACCGGGGCGGCGTTTACCGGTTCGCCCGCAAAGGCGCCGTTCAGGTCAACCAGATGCAGCCATTCACAACCCGCATCGACGAATGCACTGGCCTGTTCTACCGGATCTTCGTTAAACACGGTGGCCTTGTCCATTTCACCGCGCAGCAGTCGAACGGCGTTACCGTCTTTTAGGTCGATAGCGGGGTAGAGGATCATGGTAGGCAGCCCTATATTGAACTTGTTCGCGTGGGATATCGCACATGCTGGGCAGGGGATGCAACGCGACGCTAAGTCAATCTTGCTCATGGGGTTTCAGCAGGCCAGAGTGGCCACAAAACAGGGAGAATATCATGAAGACGTTCAAGCTTGCGGCGGCTTTTGCCGTATTGGCCACTGGTGCATTCGCGGCTGACCCGGTTGATGGATTGTGGAAAACCGCTCCGGGTGACACCGGAGGGTATTTGCACGTATCCATCGCCGAATGCGGCAGCGCTATTTGCGGCACGATCGACACGGCATTCGATGCAGATGGCAACGAGCAACTCGATTATGAAAATCTGGGTAAACAGATCATTTGGGATATGATCCCTGAGGGAGACGGCAGTTACAATGGCGGCAAGATATGGGCGCCGGATCGAGACAAGACATATAATTCGAAAATGTCGCTGGATGGACAAAACAAGCTGACCGTAAAGGGATGCGTTGCCGGAGGCCTTGTCTGCCGCGGGCAGGACTGGACACGGGTTCAATAGCTTTTCACGGAGCCCAAGTCAGAAAGTTGCCAATCATTCGTAAACCTATGTCCTGACTTTTTTCAGGGTGGAACTGCATGCCAATCATAGTGTGTCGGCCGACAACAGCCGTGACCTGCTGGCCATAATCGACGTATGCCAAACGCTGCGCCGGATTGGTAACGCGGAAATGATAGGAATGCACAAAATAGACGTGATCGCCTGAGGTTACCCCCGCAAATACTGGGTGCCCGCTTTCCAGTGTCAGATCGTTCCAGCCCATATGAGGAACTTTCAACGCCGGATCCGAGGGTTCGATTCGTACGACATCGCCTGCGATCCAGCCCAGACCATCCGTTTCACTGTATTCATGACCAGTTGTCGCCATCAATTGCATGCCGACGCATATACCCAGAAATGGTCTACCTTTTTGTTCTACGGCCTCGACCATCGCATCATAGATGCCTTTGTGCCCCCTTAGCTCGGCTGCGCAAGCTGGAAAAGCCCCGTCTCCGGGCAAAACCAAACGGTCTGCTCGTGCAACGACGTCTGCGTCCGAAGTCACGACCACTTCACCAGCGTTTACCTCTTGGGCCATACGCTGGAATGCCTTTTCGGCGGAGTGAAGGTTGCCGCTTTCGTAGTCAATTATAGCTGTCAGCATTCAAAGTGCGCCCTTGGTCGACGGAATCTCATCGGCCTTGCGCGGGTCTGTTTCAACCGCTTCTCGTAACGCGCGCGCAACAGCCTTAAACGCTGCCTCGGCGATGTGGTGACTATTAAATCCGTGCAACTGGTCAATGTGCAGGGTAATGCCGCCGTGGGTGCTGAATGCCTGAAAGAATTCGCGCACCAATTCAGTATCAAACGATCCGATCTTGGGGGTGGGCAAATCGATGTTCCAGATCAGGAAAGGCCGGCCTGATAGATCCAACGCGCATCGTACTTGGGCGTCATCCATCGGTAAGTGGCACGCTCCGTAACGGCGTATCCCCTTCTTATCGCCCAACGCCTGCGTCAACGCCAGACCCAAGGCGATTCCTGTATCTTCGACCGTGTGATGGTCGTCGATGTGATAATCACCCTTGGCTTTTACCGTCATATCGATCAACGAATGGCGCGCCAATTGGTCCAGCATATGGTCGAAAAAACCAACACCGGTTTGGTTTTCATAATCGCCGGTTCCGTCGAGGTTGATTTCGACAGAGATATCCGTCTCGGCTGTACTGCGGCTTATTTTTGCGCTGCGCATGGGCGAGTTCCTTTTACTACAGACGCGCTTATAGACAGGGTTGGCCAGGGTTTCAAAGACCAGCTGCACCAATCACTGCAAACTGTTGCAGGGGATTGCCTATGTAAGCCCACCGTGTCAGCCTGACTTAACAACAATCATCAGGGCCAAATCATGTCCACGTGCGTTTTCATCCAAATCCGCTGTAAACCCGGCACTACCTACAAAGTCGCAGAAGAAATCGCGCTTCGGGAAATTCACTCGGAACTGTACTCGACAAGCGGTGAATATGATTTGCTGTTGAAACTTTACATTCCCGAGAATGAGGATGTTGGCCATTTTATCGACGAAAACCTGTTGGTAATTCCGAATATCGAACGGTCACTGACCACAATGACGTTCAAGGCGTTCTAACCCAATTCGAACGTGGTGACGCCGTAGACACGTTCCAGTTCGATATCAGGTTCGTGATCGGAATACATTCTTGCGGTTTCGAACACTTTTTCCAGGCCTAGTTCTGATGCCAAAGCAAGGGCTGCAGCGTTAGGTTGCGGCATATCGATGAAAATTTCGTGTTCCCGAGGGTCATCAGGAATATCCGTTATAACCGACGCAAGAAGTAGCTGCGCAATCTCGGTATTGTCGGCGAACAAGGGGCCTATTTTGTACCCCGTCTGGCAAGGCCGTAAAGTTACGTACCCTTTCAGAACACCGTTTTCCGTATAGCTACGAGAAACATGACTGGCTGCATTCAACCAGTCCCGCAAAAACAACTCTCGCGAGGCTGGAAAGAGCGCCCGGTCATAACTAAATAGTTCATCCGTCGCACTAGTCAGCTCTGCCAGCTGGGGGGACGACGCTTGCCCAAGCTTGTCCAGAATCTCACGTTTCGTACCCGCGAAACGGTAGTTGTTATAGGCAAAGCGGAATCCTGATTTGCGGTAGTTTTCCTGCTGTTCAACCACGCCATCCAATCCCATGTTTCGCCCCTTGCAATGGGCTAGAGCATGCTGCGCAATCTCAAGGCCGTGGCCGTGGTGGCGAAACTCTGGGCGGACGATGTAGAAACCCAAGAATGCAAATTTGTCATCGTAATTCACGGCGGACACAGAAGAAATCATCTCGCCGTCGAGAAAACCCCCAAGAAACCCATCGGGGTCTGTCGGGTGGAAGCATTCGGCGTCATGTTTGCCTGGGTTCCATCCCTCTCGTCCAGCCCAATCAACTGCGTGCTGAACTTCGGTGAGTTTAAGTGGGCGAATGATGTAATCCGACATTAGACAATTCCGACACAACTTAATCTGAAACCAGAATGGCGCATAGCGGGCGCAAGAACCAGTGTTCAGAATTTGTATCTGGAGCGGGCGAGGCGATTCGAACGCCCGACCCTAACCTTGGCAAGGTTATGCTCTACCCCTGAGCTACGCCCGCGTCAGATACTGTCGATGACCTGTCGGTCTCTCAATGGAGCGGGCGAGGCGATTCGAACGCCCGACCCTAACCTTGGCAAGGTTATGCTCTACCCCTGAGCTACGCCCGCGCCGTTGAGTGAGCCGTGAAGTATTAATTCTGACGCAAAGCTGCAAGGGGAAAAACGCAGAAAGCGAAAAAATCTTTGCGACGGAAACCGCGTTTTCATGCGTTCAAATTGAAAATCTGCGTAGATTATAGCGGGTGGGTCAATCTATGGTGCAGTTCGAGAATGCAAAGATCATGGTGCTGGCAGTGCTTCTTTTTCTGGCAACGACGATCAACTGTTTTGACGGGGAAGGCGTTCTGAGCTTGGACAAATCCTCGACTTTGACCAATCGAAACCATAGCCATAGTGCCGCTATAACGGAATCCGTCGCCCCGCCAATTCTGATCACAGCGCCAGGATAATGTTTGCTACGGCTGAAATCAAAATGGCGGCAAATGTAAGCAGCATTCCGATTTGTCGAAACACAACAATCTGCGGAGTCTTTCCAAAGCCGTACGCGTGCAACACGCGTCCTGCCAGCAAGGTCAGCCCCAGCAGATTGACCAACAAACCGCCGCCGCCTTGCAGTTCGACCATAGCAACGAGCAGAAGTGCATATGGGGCGTATTCAGCGCAATTTGAATGCGTTCGCATCGCCTTGAGCACTGCCTTGTCGCCCCCATCACCGACTGAAACCCGCCCTCGTCGGCGTTGACGGATGACGTTAGCGCTAAGCCAAACGAAAAGAATGGCAATCAATGCGGCGTAAATCGGTGTAATGGCAAGCATGGCAGCTCCAGGGTTTCAAAAAAATGGTCGCGTAATTTAATGCGCGACCACACAAACCTTACGATAAAATTCGGATTAATCCAGTTCGATCAGTAGATCCTTGGCATCAATCTGACCACCGGGTTGAACGTGAACTGATTTTACCACGGCGTCGCGTTCCGCGTGGATGCCGGTCTCCATCTTCATGGCCTCGATGGTTAGCAGCAGGTCGCCTTCTTTGACTTCTTGTCCTGGATTTACGGCAACTGTGGCAACAACACCCGGCATCGGAGCGCCAATATGATTGGCATTGCCAAGCTCAGCCTTCGGACGCTGTGCAGTAGTTGCTTTCACCAACCGGTTAGGTACCCGAACGACGCGGGGTTGCCCGTTGAGCTCGAAGAACACCCGGACTTCGCCATTTTCATCCGTCTCACCGATTGCCTGACAGCGGATTTCCAATGTTTTGCCCGGGTCGATTTCGGCCGTGATTTCCTCACCCGGCTCCATTCCATAAAAGAACGTGCGCGTCGGCAGCGTGCGAACTGGGCCATAGCTGCGATGGCGACCCATGTAATCCAAAAACACTTTTGGATACATCAAATAGCCATTCAGGTCTTCGTCATCGACCTCCATTCCTTCCAATTGCTTTGAAAGATCAGCCCGCGTCGCTTCAAGATCAATGGCTTCGACATGCTTTCCCGGTCTTTCAGTATTCGGAGCCTCATCCTTCAGCACCTTCTTGACGATTATGTCCGGGAACCCGTTGGGAGGCTGGCCCAGATTACCGCGCATCATGTCCACCACAGATTCGGGGAAGGCCACGTCCGTCTCAGGATCCTCCACCTGCGCCCGTGTCAGGCCTTGACTGACCATCATCAGCGCCATGTCACCGACGACCTTGGAAGACGGTGTTACCTTGACGATATCGCCGAACATCCGGTTCACGTCGGCATACATGCTGGCGACTTCGTGCCAACGTTCCTCAAGCCCCAAGGACCGGGCTTGCGCCTTGAGGTTGGTGAACTGACCGCCTGGCATCTCGTGCAGATAGACCTCTGATGCAGGTGCCTGAAGCCCTGATTCAAAGGCTGCATATTGACCGCGAACCGCTTCAAAGTAGTCGCTGATTTCGCGGATGGCTTTGATGTCCAACCCAGTGTCACGATCAGTATGACGCAAGGCTTCTACCACTGTGCCTAAAGTCGCCTGAGACGTATTGCCCGAGAAGCTGTCCATCGCACAGTCCACTGCGTCTACGCCGGCTTCGGATGCCGCTAATATGGTCGCGCTTGCGATTCCGGCGGTATCGTGAGTATGAAAATGGATTGGTAGGCCAACTTCTTCTTTTAACGCGCGTATCAATACTCGTGCCGCAGCAGGTTTCAGAAGGCCAGCCATGTCTTTTAAGCCTAAAACATGCGCACCGGCGTCGCGAAGCGCTTGCGCCATTCCAACATAATACTTCAGGTCGTATTTGGCCCTGCCCGGGTCTAGTATGTCCCCAGTGTAACAAACTGTGCCTTCGCAAATTTTTCCATTTTCAACGACGGCATCCATCGCCACACGCATGTTTTCAACCCAGTTCAGCGAGTCAAACACACGAAATACATCGATGTTTTGCGACGCCTGACGCACAAACTCCTGCACTACATTGTCCGGGTAGTTCGTGTAGCCAACACCGTTAGCGCCGCGCAGTAGCATCTGGGTCATCAGGTTTGGCATTGCCTCACGCAGGTCACGAAGCCGCTGCCAAGGGCATTCCTGTAGGAACCTGTAGGCCACATCGAAAGTCGCGCCACCCCAACATTCGACCGAGAACAGCTGTGGCAAATTCGCTGCGTAGCTAGGTGCGACCTTGATCATGTCGATCGAGCGCATCCGAGTCGCGAGCAACGACTGGTGTCCGTCGCGCATAGTTGTATCAGTGATCAGAAGCTGCCGTTGGGCTTTCATCCAATCCGCGACGGCCTGAGGGCCTTTCTGTTCCAACAGGTTGCGGGTGCCCATCTGAGGCTCGGCCTTAGCAGCAGGAGGTTTCGCTTCTTTCAGATCGGCTCGTGGACGCGGACGATCCTTCGTTTCTGGGTGACCGTTTACCGTAATGTCCGCGATATAGTTCAGAACTTTGGTGCCCCGATCACGACGTTTTTTGAATTGGAACAGGTCCGGCGTTTCGTCAATAAATTTCGTTGTGTATTTGTTCGACAAAAAGGTTGGATGCTTCAGTAGGTTTTCGACAAAAGCAATATTTGTACTTACACCGCGCACACGAAACTCACGCAGGGCGCGATCCATCCGGGCAATGGCCTTTTCCGGCGTGGGGGCCCAGG
Source organism: Ruegeria sp. BHSA163 (assembly GCF_059613365.1). Taxonomy (NCBI): domain Bacteria; kingdom Pseudomonadati; phylum Pseudomonadota; class Alphaproteobacteria; order Rhodobacterales; family Roseobacteraceae; genus Ruegeria; species Ruegeria sp. BHSA163. The sequence continues at coordinate 8,002 of NZ_JBXWSJ010000076.1, read as the reverse complement.
CAGTCACCTTTGTCAGCAGCGAATCGTAGTATCGCGTGATCACGCCACCTGCATAAGCCGTGCCGCCGTCCAAACGAATGCCCATGCCTGTAGCTGACCTATAGGCGGTGATGCGACCGTAGTCTGGGATGAAGTTGTTCAGCGGGTCCTCGGTCGTGACGCGCGTTTGCAACGCATGGCCGTTCAGGCGTATCTCTTTTTGACTTTCCTTGCCGGTTGCTTCTGCCAGGGATTTGCCCTCGGCAATCAGTATTTGCGCCTGAACGATGTCAATTCCGGTGACCTCTTCGGTGACGGTGTGTTCAACCTGCACACGGGGGTTCACTTCGATGAAATAGAACTTGCCGGATTCCATATCCATGAGGAATTCGACAGTGCCAGCGCATTCATAGTTCACGTGGGCGCAAATGCGACGGCCCAGTTCGCAGATCTCTGCGCGCTGTGCTTCACTGAGGTACGGGGCAGGGGCGCGTTCAACGACTTTTTGATTGCGGCGCTGGACCGAGCAATCACGTTCGAAAAGGTGATAGATCTGTCCATGCTTGTCTCCGAGAATCTGAACCTCGACGTGACGTGCGCGGGTGATCATTTTTTCCAGATACCCTTCACCATTGCCAAAGGCCGCTTCTGCCTCGCGTCGACCTTCAAGCACCTTCTCCTCAAGCTCATCTTCCGATAGTATCGGGCGCATCCCGCGTCCGCCGCCACCCCAAGAAGCTTTGAGCATTAGCGGGTAACCAATTTCGGCTGCTTCTTTTCGGATTGCATCCATGTCATCGCCCAGCACTTCGGTGGCTGGAATTACAGGCACATCGGCAGAGATCGCGACTTTGCGGGCGCTTGCTTTGTCTCCAAGGGCACGCATCGTTTCAGCCCTTGGCCCGATGAAGGTAATGCCGTTCTGTACGCAGGCGTCTACAAAATCGGGGTTCTCGGATAGCAGACCGTAACCTGGATGGATCGCGTCTGCGCCGCAGGCCTTCGCCACACGAATGATCTCGTCAATCGACAAATACGCCGCGACAGGTCCAAGCCCTTCGCCAATGCGGTAAGCTTCATCCGCTTTGAAGCGGTGCAAGCCCAGCTTGTCTTCTTCGGCAAAGACAGCGACGGTTCGTTTGCCCATCTCATTCGCGGCGCGCATAACGCGAATTGCAATCTCGCCGCGATTGGCGATCAGGATTTTCTTGAAGTCGGTCATTTCAGGTTCCGGTCTGTATTGGTCTGGCCGTGTTCATAGGCGGACAATATGCGCTCGTATATCAGTCGTTCTGGGTAGAACCGGCATGTTAACGCTCGCAAACGCCTATGCTTGCGTTAGCACATTACACGCGCTGCACCGCAGCATCAATCGCCAAGGCAGACAGGTTAGCAGCTTATGGACTTCGGGATCATTCGACCCGACTCATTTGGTGGACTTTCACCCAGGCGTTTGTCGGGCCGAATGCAGTCATTTTTGACCGAAGTTGCTTAACTCAAGCCACTGAAACAGGCTTAACAACTTTGGCAGAGTGCGTGGCAACAGCGTCTTTGCCACTTAGTCTCAAAGCAGGCAGCGGTGTGTGACTGGCGACCTGAACCTGATTGCGGCCCTTGTCCTTGGCGCTGTACAAGGCGTCATCAGCGGCCCTCATCAGATCCTGAGGCATGGTGCCGTGCGCCGGATAGTGCGCGACGCCAACTGAGATAGTGATACGAGGCAACGATTTCTCACCATAGCGTACAGTAACGGCCTCGACTGCCTGTCGCAGCTGTTCAGCGCGCATTACCGCTTCGTCAGGCGTATTGTCCGGCAGGATCAACATGAATTCTTCGCCCCCGATGCGGCAGGCAACTTCGTCGCGGTCACAGCCCTGTTCCAGCGCTGCACCCACCGCACGCAACACCATGTCACCCGCATCATGACCATGCGTGTCATTGAACTTTTTGAAATGATCCACGTCTACGGCAATCAAACTTAGGGCTGATCCAGTCTGCTGGCTTCGACTGATTGATTTGCGCAAAGTTTCAGTCATATGACGACGGTTAAACAATCCGGTCAGGGGGTCGCGAACTGACTGGTCATGCAATTGGTCACGCATCCGTACATTGGCGATGGCCATACTGATTTGTTCCGCGCACAGCTGGGCCAGTTTTTTGCTGGCATGAAACTCCTCGCCAGCGCCTTCGTGCGCGCGCAGATGCAAAAGCCCCACGGTTTCCCCGTGCGCGAGGATGGGAAAACAGAAATAGGGCCGCCCGTCGTGCGGTTCGGCATGTTCACATACAAAGTCAATTTCCGAGGACCCGAACTCATAGGTGCGACCGCGGCGCAAACCCCAACAACCTTCGGGGTGAATGTGCGCCTTGTGGGTGCCGTCGTTCCAACTGGCGCATCCATCCAAAACATCGCGAGAGTTCGAGTAGACGTAAACGCTGCCTTCAGCGTCAGGAAGGATGTGGGTCATGAAGCGCGAAACCATGTCGAATAATTCTTCGAGCGAACGGCTGGATTGCAGCCATTCGTTCAATTCGCCAAGCAGCCTGACCTCGCGGGCCAGCCGCAATTGCTCATCCATCAGTTCGCGTTCCTTCGCGGATTGTTTGCGCAAGGACTGCACTTGAAGTCGGTTGGTCCGGTACGAAACGAGCGTCACGCAAACTAGCGCCATCAAGGCAATTCCACTCAAAATAGTTAGTGAAATTCTCAGTCGAGAAATGAAAGTTGTACGAAGGTCCGATATGTCGGTGAAAAACTGAATTGCACCCAAAAAACGTCCATTTTTTGTGACCGGCATAAAGATTTCAGCCACTTGGTGATGGACGGCGTTTTGAATGTTGTCTGAGTGCAGGTCCAGGCCATCGATTTCTGAAAGGGGAATGGCTTCCTGAAAATAGTAACTCATTCCTCTGGCCACGTCATTGCGAAAGAATGCGCGTTCTTCATAGTTGCCGATTTCATCCGGTCGTGTGGACCAAACAACGCGTCCCGACGTGTTTAAAAGTTTGAACCGATAGACATCCGAAGCCTCCGGCATCGAAGACAAGAACTCTGCATCTCGTGGGCCGACATAACCTGTCCGCAAAGCTCTTTCTGGATCGTCGAGATGCAAGGAAACTCTGCGTTTCCACAATTCAGCTTGTTTTAGAATGTCCGTTTGCAACATACGGTCGACCACCGGCGCAGGGAGTTTGTATACTCCCCAGCCAGCAGAAATGGTCAAAGCTATCAGCAATGCCGAAATACCGATCCATTTCAGCCGATGACTCATGTTCCCCGGCTCAGATATTTTCATGATCACGTGCTCCCACAACAGTTGAGCAAGCATCCGGGCCAAACTTTTACAGAAAGTTAACGAATCAAATTGGCTACGAAGTCTTTGTTTAGAATTGAACATAGAAAAAGAGTGCATAAACTTGCGAACAAGCCGTGAACAAACTCTTCCCCTGGTCTCTCTTAAAGCGTAGTTTGGACTTATGAGCAGTTTTGACGAAACAGACGCCTTTGAGGGCGCGTCGCTTTCGGCGAGGGCGATGCCCGCGATGTCAGCGGATTATCTTAACGACCTCAATCCGGCGCAGCGCGAAGCGGTTGAGCGGCTGGAAGGTCCTGTGCTGATGCTGGCCGGTGCAGGAACTGGTAAGACCAAGGCGCTTACGGCACGCATTGCCCATCTGCTAAGAACGCACAGGGTGCGAGAGAATGAAATCTTGGCAGTGACTTTCACTAACAAGGCGGCACGAGAGATGAAGGATAGGGTTGGGCGAATGCTTGGCCGGCCAGCCGAGGGAATGCCTTGGCTTGGTACGTTCCATTCCATCTGCGTGAAACTCCTCCGCCACCACGCAGAACTAGTGGACCTAAAGTCAAATTTCTCGATTTTGGATACGGATGATCAACTGCGCCTGCTAAAGCAGTTGGTTCAGGCAGCTAATATTGATGACAAGCGCTGGCCTGCCAGGATGCTGTCAGGCATCATCGACGATTGGAAAAACCGGGCGCTGACCCCTGACAAAGTGCCCGCTGTGGATGCTGGCGCATTTAATGGCAAAGGTATTGAACTTTACGCGCAATACCAGACCCGCTTGAGAGAGCTGAACGCGGTGGATTTTGGCGACCTGCTGCTTCATATGGTAACGATCTTTCAAGCTCATTCGGATGTACTGGAGCAATATCAGCGCTGGTTTCGCTTCATTCTCGTCGATGAGTACCAGGACACCAATGTCGCCCAGTACCTATGGCTGCGCCTGCTGGCCGGAGGGCACAAGAATATTTGTTGCGTGGGTGACGATGACCAGTCAATTTACGGATGGCGCGGCGCAGAGGTGGGAAACATCCTTCGGTTCGAGAAGGACTTTCCGGGCGCTTACGTGGTGCGTTTGGAACAGAATTACCGGTCGACTCCACATATTTTGGCGGCCGCGTCCAATATAATTCGCGGCAATGAAAACAGGCTCGGTAAAGAACTGTGGACGGACGCAGAAGAGGGCGAGAAAGTTCGGCTTATCGGCCATTGGGATGGCGAAGAAGAGGCGCGTTGGATCGGCGAAGAGATCGATGCGATGCAAGGCGGTACCCGCGGCGTTCGCCCTATGGGGCTTGATGAAATCGCCATACTCGTCCGCGCCAGCCACCAAATGCGTGCGTTCGAAGACCGATTTCTTACAATTGGTCTACCCTACAAGGTGATCGGCGGCCCCCGGTTCTACGAAAGAATGGAGATTCGCGATGCCATGGCGTATTTCCGGCTGGTCGTCAGTCCCGAAGATGATCTGGCCTTTGAACGCATCGTGAATACACCAAAACGCGGTTTGGGCGACAAAGCGCAGCAAACTATACAGCGGTCAGCACGCGAAAACGGCGTGTCACTGGTCGAAGGCGCACGGATAGCGGTTGAGAATGGCCTGATTAAGGGTAAAGGCGCTGTAGCTTTGCGGCAATTGGTCGACGGTCTGGCGCGATGGAATGCCCTGACTCGGGGCCCAAGGATTGAGATCGACGACGAGTCGGTAATCGATGACGGTTTTTCCCCCGTGCGATATGGTGAGCCGGAGCATTCTCATATCGAACTTGCACAAATCATTCTGGATGAATCTGGCTATACCGGCCACTGGCAGAACGACAAGACACCAGAAGCGCCCGGGCGGTTGGAAAACCTGAAAGAACTTGTCAACCAACTGGACAACTTCGAAAATCTGCAAGGGTTTCTGGAACATGTCAGCCTCGTTATGGACAATGAACAGGAATCTGACGGGGCCAAGGTGTCTATAATGACGTTGCACGCGGCCAAAGGGTTGGAATTTCCTGCCGTATTCTTGCCAGGGTGGGAGGATGGTTTGTTCCCATCGCAACGGTCGATGGATGAAACGGGCGTCAAAGGTCTCGAAGAAGAGCGTCGCCTGGCCTATGTCGGAATCACCCGTGCAGAAGAAGTCTGCACGATTTCCTTTGCCGCCAACCGAAGGGTGTTTGGTCAATGGCAAAATTCTATGCCGTCTCGTTTCATTGACGAATTGCCTGCGGATCACGTGGAGGTGCTTACGCCTCCGGGCCTTTATGGTGGTGGGCAGGCGACCGCCAGTATCGAAACCCGCGCGGCAGAGGCAAATGTATATAACTCACCCGGTTGGAAGCGTATGCAGGCGCGGCAAGGACAGTATGGGACTTCTCAACCCCGTGAGAGTCGCAACACAGTGATAGACGCCACGGCAGTGGCCAGTTTCACTCTGAGCGAGCGGGTATTTCATCAAAAATTCGGCTATGGCGCGGTGATCGGCATAGAAGGCGATAAGGTCGAAGTCGATTTCGACAAGGCTGGTATTAAGAAAGTGGTGTCCCGTTTCCTGTCATCCAAGGACGATGTTCCGTTCTGACACGCTAAAGACCTTCGACCAGAACCATGTTTGTTGTCGCTGTCTGGTGTCGGATTCTCGCTAGTTCGAGATAGTCCGGATCGTTTTTCCACGCATTTGCGGCGTCAAGCGTCGGGAATTCCATTAATACAATTCCATTTTCAACCCATGTGCCCTCAATCACTTCGACGGGCCTGGAGGACACCGTAAGCAAACGACCTCCATGCCGGTCAAAGATAGGCATAAAGCCCTCAAGATATTTTTGGTACCCATCTGGATCGTGGATTGAAATCTGCGCAATAAAATAGGCGGCCATTGGAAACTCCTGACGCTCCGGTTCCACCTCAGTTTTACGTTCATTCGCAAAAAAAGAAAAACGGCGGTTCCCAGGGAGGAGAAGGGGAACCGCCGTTCTTTTCTACATCAAGGCAGGGAGGAGAAGCGCCCGATGCATCCAAACCCGGGTTTAACCCCGGAATGAGTAAGACGCGGCGACGTAAGGGAGGAGAAGAACGTCGCCGCGCGCTTTCAACATCGAGACAGGGAGGAGGAAGTCCCGATGCATTCATTTCCGGCGTACGAAACCGGTATAAATTGCGGCAACGTCAGGGAGGAGGAAGACGTTGCCGCTGAAATACAGGTCCAAAGGGAGGAGAAGGACCTGATCTCGGTATTCTTGTGCGCCTATCGCGCTGTGTTTTCTTCGGCGGCCTGCATTGCCACCCGGCGGATCATCGAACGATTCAGGCCTAAGTCGGCCAGTTCGCGGTTCGACAGCGCCGACAATTCATTGACCGTTTGCCGATACACGCGATACCGCCGAAAACGGATTTTTACTGTTTCGTATAATGGGGCAAACCCGATATCCGGGTTCCCTTTGAATTCAGTCTGTGTATTCGCAACTGCCATGGTTTTGATCCGATATTTTAGTCGCTACCGAGGTGTCCCGGCGCTCGCTTTAGATTGAAGATAGGCGATTGCTGCGAATGCACAATAGATGCCGTAGTCAATGCTGCTATGCAGCAAATGCATGGATTGGTTCAGAAATTTCGAAGTTGCGTAAATTTGCCTTTAAAACATAGGTTTTTTCACCGCATGGCCGTCAAGTCCATCTTGGGGTTGCCATGCGTCAATTTTTGGTTGCCTGACATTTAGGCGCATTCGGTTGCAAGTTGAGCACGAAAAAGGTCGAAGCAAGCTTTGTATCGCCAATACCTTCCATCAAATAAACGAGCAACTTCCGTTTCAGCCACATCATTGGGAAATCATGGGTCAAGTTGGCGGTCGCCTTCCAAAGACCCGAGCCTTTATCGATTCGGAGAGAATTTATAGTGCTTTCGGAGGCGTAGTTGGTCAAATTTTGGGAAAAAGAGAAAATTTTTGGGAAATCATGGGAGTAATCAAGGTTGGCATATATTGCGTATTAAGTGCATTTAAAGTCTAATTGTGGTGTGAGTAGGTTATGTTGTTGTTGAATTTTGGTATACACCGCACGCTATTCACTCGACAGCTTGCAATTTTTGTGTTGATTTCCATGATTTCCCATGTCATCCCTTATGCATCCGATGAGGACGAGGCAGTAAGGGGCGCTAAACGACCCCAAACCAAGAATTCAACGTAGGTTTCATACAGGCATCTCGCTTTCATCACACAAGAGATCCGGCGCGCGGGCGAGCAGACATCCCCCCAGGTGGCGCGCGCAGCTGGACATCCCGCAAAGCGGGTCAATGCGGCGGGTTGATCGGTGGCAGCAGATCAACCCGCCGTTTTACATCAGGGGGGACGTGAAATTCGAGGTGGGGCGCAAGCGAAAGGGACAGTCGTCTTGGCGCGCAGGTTTAGAGGTGAAAGCCACCACAAGGTGGATACGAAGGGGCGGGTATCGATTCCGGCCTCGTTTCGCCGTGTGCTTGAATCGTCCGACCCTAACTGGCAACCGGGAGACAACCCAGAGCTGGTGATTGTATACGGCGATCATCGCCGAAAATATCTCGAATGTTACACGATGGAGGCAATTGACGAAGTCGATGCCAAGATAGACGCTTTGCCGCGTGGATCAGTGCAACGCAAGATGTTGCAGCGCATGTTCCATGGTCAGTCTTTTCCAACCAACGTGGACGAAACCGGACGGTTGGTCTTGCCTGTGAAGCTGCGCAACAAAATTGACCTG
>NZ_JBXWSJ010000075.1:0-16287 GCF_059613365.1 Ruegeria sp. BHSA163 | reverse complement strand
GTTTGATGAAACTATCCCGCAGCGTGAATTCAGTGTTGAGAAAGCTGCAGAGCATTACGCGAAATCCGGCCATGACGGATCACCAATTATTCTGCGTGTTGCAGATGGAGCATTCCCAGGTGCCGTAGACGCTGCGGCGTTGTTCCAACAGTCCGCTGCGCAAGCTGGTATTCCGCTGGAAATCAAGCGCGAACCTAATGATGGATACTGGTCCGAAGTCTGGAACGTGCAGCCTTTCTGCGCCTCTTATTGGGGTGGCCGTCCGGTACAGGATCAGATGTATGCAACTGCTTACTTGTCGACCGCCGACTGGAACGACACAAGGTTCAAGGTTCAGGCGTTTGACGATCTCTTATTTGCAGCTCGAGCCGAGCTTGATCCGGAAAAGCGCAAAGGCATCTACAGCCAGATGGGAATGATGGTCCGCGACGAAGGCGGCCTGATCTGCCCAATGTTCAACGATTTTGTAGAGGGTATCAGCAATCAGCTGGACGGCTGGGAGACTGATCCGACACAAGAGATGATGAACGGCAACATGTCCCGCAAGATGTGGTTCGTCTGATACGGACGACAGATAATGCACCCCATCATCAAATTGGTTTTCCAGCGCCTTGCGCTGGGAATCCTCCTGCTCTTCGGTGCATCGGCTCTGATTTTCGGCCTCACCGAAGCCCTGCCAGGGGATGCCGCCCAGGCTGTCCTTGGTCAAGCTGCAACCCCCGAAGCGTTGGCAAATCTGCGCGAGGAAATGGGCCTGGATCGCCCTGCCCTAACCCGCTATTTCGAATGGTTAGGGGGTATCCTGCAAGGCGATCTTGGCCAGTCGCTGACGAATAAGCTCGACATCGCGGAGTCTGTCGGCAGTCGATTAGGCAACACGTTGTTTCTAGCCTTTTGGGCAGCGATCGTATCTGTGCCTCTGGCTATTTTTCTGGGTCTTCTAGCTGTGCGTTACCGCAACCGCTGGCCGGACAAGCTGATTTCGGCAGTGACCCTTACAACTATATCTATTCCTGAGTTTTTGATCGGTTACGTGCTGGTCTACTTTATCGCGGTAAAGCTCGGCATGTTCTCGCCGCTTGCCATGATCAATGAATCAATGACGCTGGGACAAAAACTGAATTCGATTGCTTTGCCAGTCATTGTGCTAACCATGGTGGTTTTGGCTCATATGATGCGGATGACCCGCGCCGCAATCCTGAACGTTATGCAGTCGGCTTACGTTGAAACGGCCGAGTTAAAGGGCCTGAACAATTTCAAGATTATCTATCGTCATGCATTGCCCAACGCCGTCGCACCCATCGTAAACGTGGTGATGCTGAACCTCGCTTATCTCGTTGTAGGCGTCGTAGTTGTCGAGGTCGTTTTCGTTTATCCCGGAATGGGACAGTACCTTGTGGACCACGTGACCAAGCGCGATGTGCCAGTAGTACTGGCCTGCGGGGTCATTTTCGCGGCGATATATATCGGGCTGAACATGATTGCGGACATCGTTGCCATTCTGGCCAACCCAAGGCTGAGGCATCCGAAATGAAGAACATCCCAATTTCTGCAATGATCGGGCTGGCTTTTACAGCCTTGTATTTCATAATCGCTATTTTCGCGCCTTTGCTTGCCCCGTATGGCATGGCCGAAGTTGTTGGCGATGTCTGGGAACCTTCGAGTTCGGAATTCTGGCTTGGGACCGACAATATCGGCCGCGATCTGCTTAGCCGGATGATCTATGGCGGGCGCACTACGATTTTCATCGCGACGGCCGCAACGATCCTCAGCTTCGTGACCGGTTCGATACTTGGATTTCTAGCCGCAGTTCTTGGTGGTTGGGCCGATCAAGTAATGTCGCGTGCCGTAGACCTTGTCATGTCAATACCATCGCTGATCACAGCATTGGTTGTTCTTGCAATGGTACCTGTCACTATTCCGGTTCTTATCGTGGTGATGGGTCTGTTGGACGCAACGCGCGTTTACCGGTTGGCCCGTGCGGTTGCTGTCGATATCGCCGTTATGGACTATGTTGAGGCCGCCAAACTACGTGGTGAAGGCCAAAGTTGGATTATTTTTAGGGAAATCCTGCCTAATGCCTTGTCTCCGTTGGTTGCGGAACTCGGTCTGCGATTCATCTTCATGGTTCTGTTTGTATCGACCCTTTCCTTCCTGGGCCTGGGTGTTCAACCGCCACTGGCAGATTGGGGCGGCATTGTTAAGGAAAACAAGGATGGCATTGTCTACGGTATCGGCGCGGCCCTCTACCCTGCCGTGGCCATCGCCACACTGGCGATATCGGTTAACCTTGTAGCTGACTGGATTCTAAACCGAACCACATCGTTGAAAGGAGGTCGGGGATGAGTGATACCCTTCTCAAGGTCCGCGACCTCAAAATCGGTGCCACGGTCTACCCGCCGGGTGAAAAACCACATGACATCGAAATCGTGCATGGGGTCAGTTTTGACCTCGAACGAGGCAAGGTTTTGGGCCTGATTGGTGAATCAGGCGCAGGTAAATCTACCATCGGTCTGGCCTCGATGGCCTATGGCCGAGGAGGTGTTGAGATCACAGGGGGCGAAGTTTGGGTCAACGGACGCGATATTCTAAAAACCTCTGTTGGTGACATTCGCAATTTACGCGGCGGTGAAGTTACCTATGTTTCGCAATCTGCTGCGGCATCTTTCAATCCTGCGAAAAAGATCATGGATCAGGTGGTAGAAGCTGCGGTCGAGCATAAAAAGTTTTCTCGTAAGGAGGCTGAACGGCGGGCGCGTGAATTATTTGCAAAATTGGGCCTGCCTGATCCTGACAACATAGGTGATCGCTATCCTCACCAGGTTTCGGGCGGACAGTTACAGCGATGCATGACAGCGCTCGCGCTCTGCCCTGAGCCCGACTTAGTAGTATTCGACGAACCCACTACGGCGCTGGACGTTACGACTCAAATCGACGTTCTTATGGCCATCAAAGAAGCCATAGCCGATACAGGTGTCGCAGCGCTCTATATCACGCATGACCTTGCCGTTGTGGCGCAGGTGAGCGATGACATCATGGTTCTTCGCATGGGTGATACGGTTGAGTATGGCGATACCGATCAAATAATTAATAACCCACAAGAAGAATACACCCAGGCTTTGGTCTCAGTTCGTTCCATCGAACACGAGGAGAAAAAGCCTACGCCAGAACCAGTGTTGAGCGTCGACGGGATCACTGCACGCTACAAAGGGCTGAATTTCGACGTGCTACATAACGTCAATGTGGAACTGCACCCCGGACAAACGCTCGCTGTTGTTGGAGAATCCGGATCAGGTAAGTCGACGCTGGCCCGCGTTGTAACGGGACTACTGCCGCCACGCGACGGCGATATAACGTTTGCCGGGCGCAAGCTCAGCTCTGATCTGAAAGGACGCAGCCGTGAGGATCTGCGAGAGTTGCAGATGATCTACCAAATGGCTGACGTCGCGATGAACCCGCGTCAGACGGTGGGAACAATTATCGGGCGTCCGCTGGAATTCTATTTCAACATGCGTGGTGCGGAAAAACGCAAACGGATTATCGAGTTACTGGATGAGATCGAGCTGGGTGAGAAGTTCATGGATCGCTATCCCGCCGAGCTGTCCGGCGGGCAGAAACAGCGTGTCTGTATTGCTCGTTCACTTGCTGCTAAGCCCAAGATGATCATTTGCGATGAGGTTACCTCGGCGCTCGACCCATTGGTGGCAGACGGTATTCTCAAGCTGCTGTTGGATTTGCAGAAGATTGAGGATGTGGCTTATCTGTTCATTACCCACGATCTGGCGACTGTGCGTGCGATCAGCGATAGTATAGCGGTCATGTATCAGGGACGCGTGGTTCGATATGGCTCCAAGAGCCAAGTGTTGAGTCCACCGTTTGATGACTACACCGACTTACTGCTCAGCTCGGTTCCCGAAATGCATTTAGGTTGGCTGGAAGAGGTCGTTGCGCACCGCAAAATGGAAAGCGCGGGAAACTAATCCAACGTTTGGAAGTCTTAAGAAACTTTAAATCCCGGCACTCTGCTCAAGCTTGTGTCGGGATTTTACTATTCAAGGCGTGAACAGGCGATCCAACATATATCAAACAGTTAACGTGCCAAGAAAGCCATCCGCTGGGAACAAGCTAATGAAACGTAAACTGCTGCTGATCATTCTGGATGGCGTCCCGTGGCGCAATTTCCGCCGTCTATTCGGGAACCTTGAAGGATGGGTCGATAGCGGTGAAGCGAGAATTTGGAAACACCGCTCGGTGCTACCGTCGACTTCTGCAAGTTGCTACGCTTCCATTCACACAGGTGTTTCTCCGCAAGAGCACGGTTGCACCGGAAACGCCAATGTCTTTCGCCTGAATCACAAGGACATCTTCAGTCAGGTGAGCGAGGCCGGTGGCGTCACCGGCGCAGTAGCGCACAGCTACTGGTCCCAGTTCTTTAACCGACACCCATTCGATTACGTCCGCGACGTTGAATATGACGAACCGGAAAGCACGACGATAAACCACGGTCGGTTTCATTCGATGACAGGTTATGGCAAGGCCAATCAGATGACGCCATGCGACGTGGACCTGTTCGCTTCTCTAACCAATCTTTGTCTGCGGTTTGAACTGGACTACGGCCTCTTACACACTTGCACGCTTGACAGCATGGGGCATCGGTTCTTTCACGAAAGCGAAGAAATGGATCACGCCTGCTTTGTCATGGACGAGATGCTGGCGCCTTTTATAACTCGCTGGAGGAAGATGGGTTATGAGGTAATTGTGACTGCCGATCACGGTCAGGACGAACGCGGCCACCACGGGGGGCGCAGCCAGCTGCAGCAAGAGACGGCGCTTTATTACTTTGGTGACGCCGTAGGTCCTGAGCCGGACGTCGTGGTCGATCAGTTGCAGTTGGCGCCAACAATTCTGGATCGAATCGGTGCGCCACTGGCTGATACGATGAAGGCGGATACTTTTCTGCGCTAGTACTCAATCATAAGGCCAAAGGCCCTGTCCCAGGGCCTCGATCGCTACCGATATTCGTTCGAAACTGTCGGCTGCACGCTTCACTGATGTTCGGGCGCGCAAATAACCATGAATCAAACCGGATTCATTTATCCAACAGGCCGTCCCGCCTGCCGCTGTGATCCGTTTGCAGTAAGTGGCACCATCATCGCGCAGAGGGTCGCAATCGGCTGTTACAACGACAGTTGGCGGCAGCCCGACAAAATTAGTGTCATGTAGCGGTGCAAAGCTGGGGTCCCCTTCAGGGATATTGCCGCCACATCGAACCCGTTCATAAAACAGAACGTCTTCACGGGTCAGAAGCGGTGCGTGCGCGTGCTCGACGTACGACCCCTTTGACGTGTCACCTCCTAATCCGGGGTAGATCAGGACTTGTCCCAGAATGTTTTCCACTCGATCTCGTGCATAGTGCGCCAGTGCCGCAGCGAGATTGCCGCCGGCGCTGTCGCCAGCCAAGACAATGGGATCGCCAAACTTACGAACCACCCAATTAAGAGCGTCCCAACTGTCCCGGAACTGTGCGGGATGCGCGTGTTCAGGGCAAAGCCTGTAATCGACAGCAACGATCCGATAGCCGGTTTGCGCGCAAAATTCGGCGCAAACATCGTCGTGACTGTCCAACCCACCAACAACAAAACCGCCACCATGAAAATAGACAACTGTTCTTGTTGGAGCACCGGCCGTATAGACCCTGACGGGAACGCTATCGGCCGACATATCCTGTGTTTTCACGCCATTTGGTCTGAGTTGGCGAAAATCGGCGCACATCCGGTCATACAGGCGGCGCTGATCCGAAATAGACAACTCGACCGCATCATCGGGATAGCTTTCGGCAGTGCGGCGTATGAACGCCCATGTCTCTTCGTCGATTAGGCGCTCATAGTTCATTGTCCCTCCAGTTTATTCAGAACACTCCCATGGTCGGGTGAACGACCCCAAAACTTTGGCAACATCGTCCTCGGAGGAGCCGTTCGCGTCAAGCTGTGCGACAAGGCCACGCTTTTTATCATCGATTACCGACACTACGCGGGCAGAAACACCCGCCAATTCCAAAGCCTCATTGTAAATGCGGGTGATGGCCTGTTTGCGCAAATCCGGTTTAAATACCTTACCCACAGCAGTTTTTGGCAATTCGTCCAGAATCGTCATGTGCTTGGGTTGCGCGGCACGTTCGTGCACATGGACCTTGCAGTATTCCATCAGTTCTTCTTCCGTTGCACTGGCACCGTCAACCAATTCGACAAAGGCGCACGGTACTTCGCCCGAATGAGCATCCGGCTGACCAATGGCACCCGCGAATGCCACAGCATCGTGTCCCAACAGCGCCTCCTCGATTTCCGCGGGATCGATATTGTGACCCCCACGAATGATCAGGTCCTTGGCGCGACCGGTTATCCAGAGGTAACCATCCTGGTCAAAACGGCCCAAATCGCCCGTCCGAAGGTATTTTTCGAAGTGATAAAGGTTCGTGTTCTTTTCTGCCTCGGTATAGGTATTGCCTGGAAAAACACCGGGGTTTGAAATGCAAATCTCACCCACCTGATCAGTATCGCACTCTATCGGTCCATCAGCGCCATCCTGTAGGATTTTCACGTCAGTGTACGGAAATGGAATGCCGATCGAGCCGATCTTCTTCTCTCCGTCCACCGGGTTGCACGAGACCAGACAGGTTGCTTCGGTCAGGCCGTAACCTTCGACGATTGTGACCCCCGTCGCCTCTTCGAAGCGGCGGAAAAGTTCGACCGGCAGAGGTGCTGAACCAGAGAAGGCCGTTTTCACACTGGAGATATCCGCGTCTACGGGTCGCTGCATCTTAGCGGAAATTGCTGTTGGAACGGTGATTATGAACGACACCTTCCAGCGCTCGATAAGTTTCCAGAAATTGTCGAATACGCCGTCTCCGCGATAACCCGCTGGTGTGGGGAATATTACATGCGCCCCCGAAGAGACGGCCGCCATGATGATCACATGCACCGCAAAAACGTGGAACATCGGCAACGGGCACATGATTACGTCGTTTTCGTCAAACAACAGCGTGTTGCCAAGCCAGCCATTATAAATCAGTCCAGAATACTTGTGCTGTGCCACCTTTGGCATGCCAGTTGTTCCACCCGTGTGGAAGAAACAGGCAACTCGATCCTCCTTGCTGTCTTCGAAGGTCAGGGTCGTCGGTTGCTTGGCAATTTCCTTGTTAAAGTTCAGGTAATCGGCGTGTGCCAATTTCTCTTTGTCGCCCATTTTGGGGCGAAGTAAGGGCACGAGCCACGATTTCGGCGGCGTTAAATAGCGGTTTAGATCGATTTCCAAAACGGTGTTAACGCTCGGCGCGTGTCTAACCGCTTCTTCGACTTTTTGTGCAACATCCGTTTTGGGGAAGGATCTCAACGTGACAACGACCTTTGCGTTGGTTTCACGCAATATGGCCGCGATCTGTTCAGGCTCCAGCAGCGGATTGATCGGGTTCACTATCCCGGCGACTGCGCCGCCCATCAATGTGGCAAGCGTCTCGTTGCAATTTGGCAAAACATAAGCGACAACATCTTTTTCCCCGACACCCAGCGAACGAAAGAGGTTTGCCGCCTGATTGACTTTGCCCAGAAGTTCGGACCAGGTCAGTGTCTCAGCCTTATCCGTTGGGCCAGACAAAAGCTGGAAGCTCATTGCGTTGTGATTCGGAAAATTAGCCGCCGTGCGCGTCAGCAATTGGTGGAAAGTTACAGGCACGTCCCTGTCTTCCCAAGCCATTTCCTGTTCGATACGCGCTTTGTCTTCCAGTCCTACAAAGGCCATTTGGTTCCTCCCCGATTTTCTCCCCTGACGTGCAAGGGTGTTTGTTTGCCCCAAGATGGAAGCAAAACAGTGCCCACGCAAGCGAGGGCTTAACCGTGGAAGCCATTTAACTGTAGTATGACGCTGCGACGGTTCCCGACGTGCCGGTACGTCACATTACGACGAAACACCGCCATCAGTGAACTGAAGGCGGGCAAGCCTGGCATATAGACCGTCCTGTGCAACCAAATCATCATGCGTACCTTGTGCCGCAATACGTCCAGCTTCAAGCACCACTATCCGATCAGCCTTTTTTACTGTTGCCAACCTGTGGGCCACGATCAAGGTTGTTCGCCCGGCACGCATCTGATCGACGGCACCCTGAACAGCACGCTCGCTTTCTGAATCGAGTGCTGAGGTTGCCTCATCCAACAAAAGAACCGGAGCGTCACGCAGGATAGCACGGGCAATGGCGATGCGCTGCTTTTGTCCACCGGACAGCATCACTCCCCGCTCTCCAACGAAGCTGTCGTAACCGTCCGGCAGAGCGGTAATGAAATCATGCGCGGCCGCAGCTTGTGCAGCTGCCTCAACTTGGGCATCTGTCGCGTCCAACCGTCCGAAGCGAATGTTTTCCCTTGCCGAAGCTGCAAAGATTACAGGGTCCTGCGGCACCAAAGCCATGTGCTTGCGGAACTCGGATCGATCGAGATCGCGCAGATCGACTCCGTCCAAACTGACCCGCCCGGAATCCGGATCGTAAAAGCGCTGAATCAACTGAATCACAGTTGTTTTTCCCGCACCCGACGGTCCAACAAACGCTACTGTCTCTCCAGGACGAACCGAAAGCGTCAAATGGTTCAACGCAACCTGTTCCGGACGAGCCGGATAACGAAAGGTAACGTCTTCAAACCGAATCTCTCCGCGCACAGGCTGCGCTATTGTGGCTGTTTCCGGCAAATCGTTTACTGTATCCTGCGCGTTCAGCAACTCGACCAGACGTTCGGTCGCACCTGCCGCGCGCTGCAGTTCGCTCCAGATTTCCGAAAGGGCTGCGACCGAGCCTGCCATAATCACCGAATAAATTACGAACTGGATCAAAACGCCTTCGGTCATAACGCCATTGCGGACATCATTTGCGCCCATCCACAGAACGCCGACTATCCCAGAGAACACCAGAAAGATAACGATGACAGTCAATACCGCCCGAGTTTGAATGCGGCGTAGCGAAACTGAATAGGACGTCTCGGTCATGTCGCCAAATTGCTCGCGGCTAGCCTTTTCATGGGTGAACGCCTGAACGGTCTGAACGGCGCCCAGCGCCTCTCCGGCGTTTCCTGAAGACGCAGCAATCCAATCTTGATTTTCGCGGCTGATAACGCGCAAACGGCGACCAAGCACAAGAATTGGCACGATCACGATCGGGATCAGCAATAAAACCAGTCCGGTCAATTTGGCCGATGTCAGCAGCATCAGCGCCAGCCCACCCACAAACATAAGTAGGTTGCGCAAAGCAATCGAAACAGATGACCCCAATACCGACTGTATCAGCGTTGTGTCTGTCGTGATCCGACTCAGAACTTCGCCCGTCATGATCCGTTCATAGAACTCGGGACTCATGCCAATAACACGATCAAACACTGCCTTTCGTATATCGGCCACCACACGCTCACCCAAGCGGGTCACAAGTGCATAACGAACGCCCGTACCGACAGCGAGTACCGCAGCAATTCCAAGAGCCGCCAGAAAATACCAATCAAGCAGTTCGCCGTCTTCAATGCGAAAGTTGTCTACAACCCTCCGAACTGCCAAGGGGAGCGTCAGAGTCATGCTGGCGGTAAGCACCAATGCGACCGTTGCACCAGCCATAAGCGCGCGATAGGGCCGCATGAACGGCCAAAGTGACGAAAGAACACCCAATTTTTTAGAGCTTGCCCGATCCTCCTGTGCACCGGGCGCCGAGTTAGCGGTAGGCGATCTTGCCATATCTGGCCCTTGTTTCCTGATTACGTGTCCGTGGCGACCCCCACGTATCGATTCTTCTTGGCGGCAGGGGCACCCGGGGTCAAGGCGACAACGTTGCCCAGAGACCCAAAAAGGGTCATATGGCGCAAGAAAAGCGTTGTTAGAATGCTAAAAGCTGAGCTGGAGCGGGTAGACGGAATCGAACCGACATAGCCTGCTTGGAAGGCAGGGGCTTTACCATTAAGCTATACCCGCTCAACGTTGTGGCTGATTATTTTATGTGCCGCCCATCGTCAAGCGGGAAGTTCGATTTCTCCTCACGCTTCAAAGAGCGGCACCAATGACACGTTTGCCAACATTCTTTGGATTGGCTGGTCAAATCTTACAACTCTGGTGCCTAGGCTCATAGATTACGGTACAAAAGAAGTATTTTTGAAGGGCATGAACACCCGGATTGCAGGCTATGAATAACAATATCGCAAAGAATGCTGCGGCAATTTCGGTACCCGCGGTGTTTTTTCTGTGTGTTGCGGTACTGACCTTGCAGCAGCAACAGAACATCTGGTTTCCGCTTGATGATGCCTACATCACTATCGGCAACGTTGACACCTTTTTAACTGACTGCACCGATCTATTCGGGAACGCTGCTCCAACCGGCGCGACCAGTTTGGTTCATTTTTTGTCAATGGCCCTGCTATCGCTGATTGTAGATACACCTGTTGCAAGTCTGACCCTGGGGTTCACCAGCGCCGCGCTGTATGCCGTAGGCCTTTGGATTTTTCTGTTCTCAGTGTCTTCATCCAGGATCATTGCTGCCTCGGGGACTGTCGCGGGTATATCTCTGGGGTTCGCGTGGTTTCAATTAATGAATGGCCTCGAAACCGGAATGGCCATGGCTGCGATTGTTTGGGCATTCTACTTCCGGCACACGCAAAAATATCTGGCACTTGCAATTCTGGTTGGGGCCATGCCGTTCATAAGGCCAGAGTTCTATGTTTTGTCAGCCTTATTTTTCGTATCTATTGTAGCTGTCCGTCCCATAGATCTTCGGTCGACAACTATTTTTTTTGCCACATCAGCAGTGACCTATGGCGTTCTGGCGTTAATAAGCTTCTTGACGCTCGGTGGCATTCTCCCGGACACGGTAGGCGCAAAAGAAGTTTTTTTCGCCGACAAAGGTGAAGTATTTTTTAACCGATTAATGACTGCATTGAGCGCCGTTTGGAAAAACGATCTGGTCCTGATTTTTGCAGGTTTGGTTTTTGCTCCGCTCTTACGCGGAGGATGGGTCGCTTTGGTCTTTTTCCTGGCGGTCGCTTTATCAGCCGCACTTAAATTGCCGGGTGCGCTGAACCATAACAATTTTAGATACTTGTATCCGTTCCTGCCGGTCGCCATCATTGGATGGGCGGCTTTTCTGGCAAAATGGAAACGTGGCGATCTGGTCTTCGTGATCGCGACCGTGTTTTCCGTGTTGATCTTCGCCACGAGATTCTGGCCGAACTATGCTGAGGGCTGGACAAATGTAGACCAAAAGAGGGAATTGGCGACCAACTGGATCGCCGAAAACTTGCCACCTAACTCCGTTATCGGAATTCACGACGCGGGTTATATTCCGTGGCGCTTATCGAACCCCTCGGTCCCCACCGAATTCAAATTCGTTGATCTTGTTGGACTGAAATCCCCTGATGCAATTTCATATCACGAAACTTACAGCGATCCGACAAACGGGACGGAACGTTGGCGCGCTTTGGATGAAATTGCGCGGGTAAACGGGGTCGAATACTTGGTCATTCTGGACGAACACTATTGGAAGAATTTGGAAACCGAATTCAGATTTGCCGGCTGGAGCCTCGACTTGGTTTTTGCCAACACTGGGTCTTATCAGGTCTATCGGGCTCACGCCCCGTAACTTGGGCGAAAGTTTAATTTCGGTCTTCGCTGCACATGTTGTAATAGGCAAGACAGCAGCGCAGGCAGCAAATACCTGTAACAAAGTCAGATGGGCGATAATCATCGAAGCCTGACAAAACGCTGACAAGTGCATTCACCGTGATGAAAGATGATAGCTGTTAACAAAGAGCTGAGGCGTGCTTTCCGCACGTTGGGAACGATATGTAAAGGAACGAATAGATGTCTGACAAAACAGAAAAGTCGCTCTCCCGGCGCAAGGCATTGACTAAAATTGGTGGGCTTGCGTTGGTGGCCTACTCGGTACCAGCGCTGACTCCGCTTTCTATGGCACATGCATCTTCGGGCTCAAGCGGTGGGTCTGGGGGTGGTTCAGGCGGCGGATCGGGAGGGGCATCCGGTGGCCGCTCAAGCGGTTCGAGCGGTTCCAGTGGCAGTTCAGGGTCGTCGGGTTCCAGCGGCTCCAGCGGCAGTTCAGGATCTTCGGGCTCAAGCGGAGCCAGTAAAGGAAGCGCAGCATCGGAGGCCAGTGCGGCATCAAAGGCCAGCGCTGCATCGGTTGCCAGCGCAGCATCGGTTGCCAGCGCTGCCTCAGTCGCCAGCGGGGCCAGCAGACCAAAAACAATCACCCGTGAGGAATGCGAGGGCGGCGGTGGAACAGTTGTTGACCGCGGCGACGGCGTTTCCGTTTGCAGCTAATAAGCTGATCGAAGTTTTTCTTACATTAACGTCGGTCTGCCCTTGTATGATACACGGGCAGACCTGATTGCATTGATGCATGGGGGAATTTCGCTAGCATGATATCCGGCAGCTTGGGAACGAAACGTGGTGGATACAAAGCATGTGCACTTTGAGGGTTTAGATCATCCGATCGCGCTTGACGGTGCTTCAAAAATTGCGGCGACGATGTCGACAATACTGACGGCCTGGCCACACCATATGGAGCCCGCCAGATCCGACAATGAGCCATTCGTAACGATACGCCCCGCCCCAAGGGAACGCTGGGAGGTGGTCTGCGCGGATGCGCCTGAGTCCCCCCGGATTTGGAATGAGGTAAACGCATTGTGCGATGTCGTAGCGGAGATGGCATGGGAGAGACTGCGCTCTGACCCCCGACTGTTATGCCTGCATACCGCCGCAGTTGATTTCGGTGGGCGTCTCGTTGTGTTTCCCAATGCACGTCGGGCAGGTAAAAGTACACTTGCGATTGCTCTGGCTCGCCTGGGATTGCCGATCTACACCGATGATTTTCTGCCAATCCAGGTGGATGATGTAACCCGAGAGTGCGTTGGCATCGCGAACGGAATTCTTCCGCGCCTGCGCCTGCCCGTGCCGGAAGGGTTTAGTAACGCTTTTGACGAATGGGTTGCCAACAACAAGGGTCCTTCGAACCGCCAGTACAAATACCTTGCTGACCTTCCGATCGCACCCTGGGGCGCACAACTGCCACTTGGAGCGATAGTTGTGCTGGACCGTCGCGACGTGCCGACCCGCCCTGAACTGGCCGCCATTTCACACGAAGAAGCGCTCGCCGGTCTAATCACTCAAAATTTCGCCCGAACGCGCCATTCTGGCGCCATCCTTCGCTCGATCGATTTGATTTCTCGGCATTTGCCAATCTATCGCCTTAGTTACAACTCTGCCGAGGAGGCTGCAGAACATCTCTCGTCACACCCCAAGCTTTCCGCCCTTCCAGTCGCACGGATTGCCGACACAATGCAGAACGCAAGGCAAGCTCCACTCGACCTGTTGGAACGAGGCGCCGCGGATTTCTTGCGGGACAAAAACTATGTGCAGACCCCCGGCGTGACGCAAACAAAAGCCGGTGAGGACCGCTTTCTAGCTGATCAGGACGGGATCGGTATATTTCGCTTGAACCCCATGTCTTCTGCGATCTGGGGCTTATTGGAAGAACCAACTGAACTGGATGAGATTATTGAAATTCTGGCAGCGGCCTTTCCGGATGTTGCGAGGGATCAGATTCTCACCGACTGTGACCGTCTGATGCGTGAACTTGCGAAGGCACAGTTGATTATTCCTTTGGAGGAGGATGTGGTTGCTCAATGAGCAGAGCGAACCACATATCCCGTCGGGCGGCGCTGTTCCGCCTTGGCATTGGCGCCACTACAGCCTACATGGCCCCTGCATTGATTGGGATGAGCGAGGCCAGAGTGTCGGCGAGTTCAGGGACCAGCGGCTCCTCAGGGTCCAGCGGTGGTTCAGGGTCTAGCGGCTCGTCGGGATCCAGTGGTGCATCCGGGTCCAGTGGTGCATCCGGGTCCAGTGGTGCATCGGGGTCTAGCGGTGCATCCGGGACCAGTGGCGCGTCGGGTGGCAGTGGTGCCTCGAGCGCGTCTGGTTCCAGCGCCCCCAGTGGCCCGTCACAGTCGGGCTCAACGCGCGACGACGACACTTCGGGCAGAAAGAGCGGACCACGCGGGCCCGGTACCTGTCGTTCTTCGTCCATGTCGGGTAGCGCCCAGATCTCACGCCAGGACTACAAGCGCGCGCAACGCGCCATTGCACGTGGTGATGCAAGACCTCTGCAGGAAGTTCTTGGTAAAGTTCAAGCCCGACGCCCGGGAAAATTATTGCAGGTCGGGTTTCCTGAAACGCGTGGCAGACCTATTTTTCAAGTGCTGATCGTTGACTCGAAGGGGGCAGTGGTCTCAGTCACTGTCGATGCGGGCTCGGGTCGCATCACAAACATGCAGGCATGTTGAATGCGTATTCTGATCGTAGAGGATGAACATAAGATCGCCGAGTTGATCGCGGACGTTCTGGAGGGCGAAGGGTTGATCCCAGAGATCGCCTGCGATGGCGAAGAAGGCTGGTTCCTGGGCAGCACCGAGAACTACGCTGCCGCGATTCTGGATATCGGCCTGCCCAAGCGCGACGGGTTGTCGGTCCTGCGGAATTGGCGCAATGAGGGGCTGGAGCTACCCGTTATCCTTCTGACGGCGCGGGCAAACTGGAATGAACGTGTCGAAGGTATCGACGCGGGTGCGGACGATTATCTGGGCAAGCCATTTCAAATGGAAGAACTTGTCGCTCGTCTTAGAGCACTATTACGTCGGTCCAGCGGGCAGAAAGTCACCACACTCGAGGCCGGGTCGCTCAGGCTCGACCTGCGCCAGATGCGAGTTACAGTTGATGGAAGACCCTTGAAGGTCACGCCCTTGGAATATCGGCTGCTGAGTTACCTGATGCACCATCGCGGTCAGGTGGTGACCCAAGAGGAATTAATCGAAAACATCTACTATCGTGATCAAGAACCCGACAGCAATGCGATCGAAGTTCTGATAGGTCGCCTGCGCCGTAAGATTGGCGGTGGCGTGATCGAAACGCGCCGAGGGTTCGGGTATATAATCGCCGAGGACGAAATATGAAGATGTCGCTGAGCCTGCGTCTGTTACTGGCGGCAGCGCTGACAACGACTCTGGCGCTGGCGGCAACTGCCATCGTTTTCAACATCCTTTTTCGACTCTATTTCGAACACCGTGCCCGTGGTGAGTTGGAGACATATCTCACACTGCTGAGCGGCAATGTAAGTGTGGACGAAGAGGGCAGCGTCGAGGTCGCACCCATTTCGGATCCCCGGTTCGAGCAACCAGTTTCAGGCTATTATTGGCAGGTCCTTGTCGACGACGGCGAACCTATCCTGTCGCCGTCATTCTGGGCGGCTCCGCTGATGCTGGATCGACCTCAAACACCAGGGGTGATTTCCTTTGACGATGTCACTACGGATTCTGGAGAAACGGTCGCCGTGGCCAGTTGGGTTATCACCTTGGGTGAGTCCGAGATACGCCGTGAGATTTTTCTGGCGGTTGCCATCGACCGGGCAGACCTGGATGTCTCGGTCTCAAGGTTCACGACAAATTCGATCATTTGGCTAGCGGTCTTGGGTCTGTTTCTATTGGCTGCAAGCTGGATTCAGGTCCGTTTGGGGCTGAACCCGTTACAAAAGGTACGATCCGAAGTCAGCCGTATCTCGAGGTACCCGGACCAGCGATTGTCTTCGGACTATCCCACAGAAGTTCTGCCGTTGGTCAAAGAGGTGAACCAGTTGCTGGATGCCAACGCCGAAGCTTTAGAACGCGCCCGATCCCGCGCAGGCAACTTGGCGCATGGCCTCAAAACCCCGTTGACAATCATGCACGGTGTGGAGCGCAAGATGCGGAAGTCGGGGCATAACGGTCTCGCCGACGACCTGATGACCGAGATCACCGCTATTCAGCACATTGTAGAGCGAGAGCTGGCATCAAGTCGTGACAGCCAGCAGGTGCTGCGGCGCGCGGATGCTAGTGCGATCGTCGCGCGCCTGCAGAGGACGTTTGGCCGCCAACCCGGCGCGGAACACCTTCATTGGATTACCGACCTACCCGAAACGCTTCACCTGCCCTTCGACGAGTTCGATCTGACCGAACTCATGGGCAACCTTTTGGACAATGCGGTGAAATGGTCCAAAAGCAGAATTATCGTGAGCGGCGGGCAAGACGGCACAACCGCGATCCTGACCATCGAGGATGATGGCCCGGGCATACCTGATTCAGAACATGAATCGGTGCTGAAACGAGGAAGGCGGCTGGACCCGGACCAACCGGGTTCCGGTCTGGGTTTGAACATTGCGCAACGCAT
>NZ_JBXWSJ010000074.1:0-16645 GCF_059613365.1 Ruegeria sp. BHSA163 | reverse complement strand
TGAGCGCCTAGTTTAAGCATTCTTAGCCGTCAATTCTGTTTGAGCACCGAACGGTGGGTTTGTCCGCAATGAAGACATTGAGCGGAATTCACCCAACCATTGCTTCGCGCAAATTGCACACGTGTTGACGCATGCGAAGTTTGCAGAAATTCGCCGCTGTTCACTCCTCCGTCTACAACCATTTCAATCAGGAACGATCTCTCACGAGTAGAAGCGGACACAATTTGATTGGACTGAATTAGATAGCGTGTTCAATGCGAAAGAATTTGACCAACCAAGTGAATACCGTATTATTGAATATGGGACAAAATTAAGACCCGGAGAAAGCGCCATGGCGCCTTCCTAGATCAACGTAAAACAGGGTATTTTATGAAAAACTTTCTTTTGGCTTTGCCAGCGGCCGTACTTCTCACAGCCTGTGATGAAGGTAGCACAACCAGTGCTACGTCGGCGGCACCAACCGCGGCTGAGCAAGCTTGCTTGCGTGATGTCACCGCGACAACCAACAATCCGGATGTGGCACTGCTCGGTTCGGAGTTTTCTGAAGCCGGGACGTTTGTGCGCGTCGGCGTCGGACCGGACCGCGCGCCATGGCAGTGCATCGCTTACAGTGACGGTACCACAGACGGTATAATGTCGCTTACTAACGAAGGAACGCTCTAGTTTTGCGTAGTAGCTTGCTGGAACGTTGCGATGACTGATGCTGTGCAAAGCCGCGATTTGGGTTTTCATGTTGCTGTGGGCAGGCGCGACTTTCATCTTTATGACAGGAACCTTCGGCTGGTTTGAACAGCCAAGAGATCCCTTGTCTGGGCTATTTCTTTTACCCTTGGGCCTACCGTGGGTTCTTGCAATTGAATTTGCGCCGGAGACCGCCAGGCCACTGTTAGCAGTACTGGCGCCGTCAGTGAATTTGGTGATTTTGGTGGGATTATGCAGGAAAAAGAATAAAGCAAATTAGCCTCTATAATGGTGACAAAGCTCAGAGCATTAGGAGACAAACACATGGGCAAACTGATTTTGGGACTGGTTATAGGGCTGCTTGTGGGCGGTATTGGTGGCGGGATGCTGGGCATCGGCAGTGGCGCTGGAATGGGCATCGCTACCGGGCTTTCAGCCGGTGTTTGCGGGATTGCAAATGCAGCGCAACAGGAGGGGCTTCTGACAGAAGAACAGGTCGATCAAGTCTTTAACCGTGCTGTCACTAACCTGAGAGAACTGACTCCGGACGCGGAAGAAAACGGGGATGCGATCGTCGGAGCGGCCAGCGAATGTGATGCAGTATTGCAGCAACTGCGCGACGCGGCGGTGTCTAATTAATACCAGGAGAGTTTAGTTGTGCGATCAAAGGTTCTGGCTTTATCTCTTTGTATCTCGCCGACATTCGCCTCGGCCGCTGACGTCGGACAGGACGCGATTGACGGTTGCATCGACCAATTGCGTGCTGTGGGTGGGCCGGACGGACAAAGCGGCACTGTTCTGTCTACAGAGTTTTCCGAAGCAAATTCGCTCGTCATGCTGCAAGACAAAGGCGAGACAGTCTGGAGATGTCTTGTGTCCAACGACGGTCAAGTCGCTGAACTCAGCGTCGCGCAGGCCGCCGATGACGGCCAAGGCGCAATGGCGGGGTCCGGCGGTATACCCGTAGTTTCAGGAACCCAACGGGTCCAATTCGCGGCAGGTACCAGCGGCGCAGCGATGTCGGGCACATTGAACCCGAATATTTCAGTGAGCTACGTGCTCGGCGCGGCAGATGGTCAGTTCATGCGCGTGGACGTGGGTTCCCACGGTGGCGCGTTAGACTACAAAATTTTCAACCCGGATGGC
This sequence comes from Ruegeria sp. BHSA163, assembly GCF_059613365.1. Classification (NCBI taxonomy): domain Bacteria; kingdom Pseudomonadati; phylum Pseudomonadota; class Alphaproteobacteria; order Rhodobacterales; family Roseobacteraceae; genus Ruegeria; species Ruegeria sp. BHSA163. The sequence continues at coordinate 14,818 of NZ_JBXWSJ010000074.1, read as the reverse complement.
TCGCTCCTTCTAGACCTGATCTCTTCTGACACCCCTTATCGAGGCCAACTTTGGCAGTCTGGCGATCATGTGGTCGAGATCCTAAACGCCGGTGCGAAACCGGTCACCTTTGATATTGGTATCGGCATCGAGTAGCCACTGAGTTCAACAAGCAGGAAATCCAATGAAGTCACTTGATCCCTTTGTGGCTGGAGTTGCCGCACTTGGCCTTGCCGCATGCGATACTCCAAGCACTTCTATCAAACCGGGCCAACCTGCTATTGGTAGTTCAAGCGATTTGACTGCTTTCGAAGGAGCACGTGCGGGCCAAGCGGAGATGGGCATACAGAACCTCGGGTATGAGTTGATCCGTTCCGAGGGTCTCACGTCATTCTGGTCTAACCGTGATAGTGGCGCTTGCGCGCGGATAACAACGGCGGATGGTCGCTATTCTGATGTGACTATGCTGCCTTCGGAGGACTGCTGATGGATTGGGTGCACGCGATTGTCATGGGCCTATTGTGTGGTGGCGCATATTGGGCTGTAAGAAGTATGGGTTGGTTTGAAAACCGCTCAAAAGTTCAACAAGCGTTGATTTTCTTTCCGATCATTTTCATCGTCGTTTTGATCTTGAACCTGATTTGGCCATCAGCCTGATCGCTGCGCCGTTTGAACCTCGCTGACAATCAACGTTCGAGGGCAGAAAAACTCGCACGGGTTTTTGCCCTCTTCTGACAGACTGCAAAGTCCGCGTAGCGGTCATTGCCCTATTTTTCGTCAACGTCTGTTTTTGATGAAAGCGGTCGTTCACTGCCGAATTTAAAGAATTTTGCCGTGAATGTCGGCTACGCGTGTTTAACCAGTCACCTGAGAAAAATGCTCGAACGACCGCACCGAGCCCTTCTCAGACCTTGATCGCGTGCGCAGCATTCGAAACGATTGGCTAGAACTCTCGGCTGCATTCGACGACGAAGCAAAAGGATGTTTAAGGTTGTCAGACCACTTCGCAAAATGGAGAAGCAAATGCGTCGATCGATCCTGATGCTACCAATGGCTATGGGGATATTGGGGGGGCCAGCATCATCCCAACCGCTCTTTGAGGATTCTAAGGCTTTCGATCCTTCCAGCGAAACGGCAATGGCGATTACCGGGCCAGTAATCTTGTCCACCAAGCGGATGGTCTTCGAGACCGGCAGGTTTCTTGATCTCGAAGTTCATGACCCCAAGAGTTCAGGCAATTGGGGTGCGTCTGGCGACGTGCCTGTTGCTCAGGTGTTTCGTGTATCAGGCGATGCAGGCCCACTAAGGCAGGGAAACACGCTTTGTGGCGACCAAACAATCACGTATATGGCAGCCTGGAGTGAGGACAGCTCCGGGTTCACCCACCTTGGCGTAGCGATGTTTACTGGTATGGAACCACCTGCAGGCATTGCCGATCAAGCGTTGTGCGCGACGTATTTCTTCTCTCTGGATGTTGCGGAGTAGTCCGGCAGTTGTCCTGAACTCATCGACATAGAGGACCATTCAAAGTCCAGGGCAAGCATGTGGTTCAGCGGTAGGGAATGCTGAAGAACGAGAAGCTGTTGGTCTGGGTAATTACGGTCGCTCCCGTTTCCGCCAGTAGGCTTGCCATTGCTTCACTTCCCGTCGGACAGGCCACAAGATCGGCCGCATCGTCGAGGAAATCGACAGTGAACGCCGTTTCGCCGACAAGCTGGCATTCGTCTGCAGCGTTTCGGTAACCACGAACGAAGTTCAGTTCCGGGTCAGGTTCGCTGATCGCGACCTCTGGAGCGGTTTCGACACATCCCGTCACGGTCAGGACCAAAGCGCAGGCACAGATGGCACGCATGACCTTTTCGAGGCGCCTTTCCATAAATTCTACTCCCACTCTGCACCCGTGCTGCGCCAGACCATTTCATCTGCATCCCAGACACTGGCTACGACGCAGGGCGTTGGGTTGTTCCCATCACATTGCGAGCCATGCACATCGGCCAAAAGCACGCGGAATGGGCCAATATTCGCCATGTCCCATCCCTGATTGAGAAGCGAAAACATACGATCCTCGATCAGGAAGTGAGACATGCAACCGCCTGTCCCGCAATAGAGCGACACAGCGGTGGAACAGGCAAACCCGGCCTCGTCCAGAACCCAGTCCCGTTGGATGTCACCATCGAGATCAATACGGTGAACGGCTCCTAGTTCGAGGGCGAACTGTCCGCTCTCGAAATCCGAACATGCCTGCCGTGCGGCCTCGACTTTTTCCAGCAACGGAAAAGGCAGTTCGGACAAATCTTGCGCGTGTGCTGAGGCCGTGTAAAAGGCCACAAAGAGGGCACAGAGAGCAACCGCCCACCACCCGGCACCCGCGCGATTAACATTTCCAGCCAATTGGCTACCCATGTTCGAATCTCCAGCCCTTCTGTGTGCCTCAGTTGCACTGGTCGTAGGTGTAGTCTCCAAACTCGATCCAGTTCCGGCCCCCATCGCTGAAGACAAGGAACTCTGACCGGTCTTCGCCCAGAAGCGCGACCTGGAAGCCTGCTGGCGGTTTGGAGTTTCCGAAGTAGCTATATGAGGTCATCACTCGAACGGTCTCGCCATTGACGGTCACGATGGCATCCCACTGGTCATCCGGTTGGTCCACCATCGCGTATTCGATGACCCGCTGAACGGCGCCACCTCCACAATAGACAATACCTTCGGGCGTTTCCATGCTCTGAGATGCCGACACGCCGGAGTTGCATGCCGCGCGCAGGGATCTAACCGCCGCAGACGATCCTTTGAGCGTAAAGATGCCATAAGAGACATCCTGGTCAGCCATCGAAAGGTTAAGAAAGGCGTTCTGCGCGATCTGGTCCAAAACGAAATCATAGTCCCCCTGATCGAAGAAACTAACCTCAACAGGATAGTTGTCGACGAGCGAGATATCCGCATTCACTGATCCTGCCTGAAACGCACCTACCTCGGTCGAACCATTCTTCATGAACCGAAAAGACAGGCCCTGCTTGGAGACAATATCCTGCGAGTCCTCATAACCTGCTGGCGCGAAACGGACACGATCGCACTGCAACTCCAGAGTCATGTCGCCGGTCTGAATGAAGGCGTTGGCGTTCGGCGGCCCACTGAAGTTCCAGTCAGCCATGGCAGGTGATGACATTATGATTGGGAGGACCATGCCGGCGACTAGATGTCTCTTCATAAGTAACCTCCTAGGCAACTAAGCCATGTTTCGTCATTTCGCCGCGAAAGCACTGATGATCCTCGTCATAAGTTCAAGCTGCGGGTGGACCATATTCATTTGTGCCTTCCTGTGACGGTCGGCTTAGCCACCAGATCATCAGCACAGAGAGTATCAGTTGAAGAACTCCCACAACCATCAAACCGGTGACGCCAAGTAGAGCCGCTGGGCCCCTCAATGCTTCAGGGTCGTCAGCCCTTTGCTCGAGGACTGAAAATGCAGCGATGCCACTGAACAGCATGAACATGGTTGCGATGCTGAGCGCTGCAGGCAAGAGCAAGTACCAGCCTGGTCTTCCAGTGTCGTGCAAGCGCCGCCATCCGGCGGCCAGCATGGGTACGACAACTGCAAGTTGGAAGATCGGAGTGAAGACTTGGCTACTCTCTCCAGTTTCAGGGTTCACGCCGAATAGAGAGGCGTCGATGATTGCCAAAACAATGCTGACGAGGACCACGAACAACACAAACCACCAGTACTCTGACCGCGCCGCGCGCCCGGAAAAAACGAAGTATCTTGTGAGGCACGTCTTTATTGCTTCAACAAAGCTCATATTTGTCCATTCCCTGAAAACGTTGCCACATATGTTCTGCCAAGAGGAAACATAACGCAAGCATTGGTCAAGCCGCGTGATTTTCTGCGCCTGCAATGGACCGCTATGTCCTGTTGGGATGGCTCCTGCTCCATCTGCATAAGGGTCATTCGCGATTTTTCGGCCAACGTCCGCATCGAGCCCGAAGCGACCATTGCTGCGATGGCCAAGCACGGCACTCATGCGCAGGAAACAGACCTTGCAAATTGAGGCGGCCCAATACAAACCATTGAAAAAGCTTTCATTTCGCATGGACGTTGCCCCTCCGCCGAGCCTTCCGCTTGCGTCCAATTATTGTAGAAGCAGTTGCTGTCCAAGGCGAGGAACGGAACCGGAGCGTCCGGCTTCAATTGCGTCCGTCGTCAGAACATTCCGGGATACAGATTCATCATGTTCCGCACGTCCTGTTCACTCGAAAACGCGTCGGGATTACTCCAGATTATCTTGCTAATACAGTCGCGTTCAGAGTGAAGATCGCTTGCTGCGGGCTGCGATTTTCGGCTTTCGGGGTGGCCTCTGGTGAGCCCGCTGAATACTCCACCAAATACGCTCCAGATGCTGAGAGACATTGTATGAGAAGCCATTGCGATTCAATCACGGTATTGAAGAACCAGCCCCCTCAATTCACAGGCATAACAAACGATGCTAAATATTAGTCCATCCCCTAGGAGACCTGACATGACCAAACTTCGCCTTTTTGGTATCGTCATCCTTTTCCTTGCTGCACTAAGTGGGCTTTCAGAGCACCTGTTTTATGGCGGTGTCGACCCGAACGGTGTTCTGCAAGAAAGCTTCTTTTTGCCGCTGACTTTCATTCTCGCAGCAATTGGCGTCGTTGTGCTTGTCGCTTCTCTGTTCCAATCGCGGCGTGACTGAAACGCTTCCGTCAGTCAGAAAGCTGTTCCATAATGCAAATTGGGTAATCGCCAGGATGGCGACCTCCGCCCAAGTCTAGGCAGGCCTCCTCATATTGGTAACGTTCGACCGCACGTCCCGCTACGAACATGCATAACCCGACCATCAATAGGGTGAGCGCCAACAATATTTTCGTACCCCGTGTCATTGCTCGATTTATTGGTTCAGTCTCCTACCGTCAGTTAACCAGCTTTCAGGTCTTGTCGAACATCAGCAAACTCTGAAACTCAAACTTCACATTGGTTTCGTCGAATTTCTGAATAAGGAACGTGCCCTCGATCAGATCAGTCTCGGTCCAAAAGTTCTGGCCAATTAGCTTGAAAAGGTGCGTATCGGTAGAGCGGTGAGCATCTGCATTGATTTTAGCTATCGACTCCGAAATCCAATGATCCATACCTATACTCAATCGCGCTGTTTAGCGCCCGTCAAGCTCGGGAAAATCGTCTCAAGGCTTGACCTTTTGCGACTACTGCCACGCAAAGGCGGATTTGGTCGGAATGCAAAACCTGGCATGTCTTGCCTCGCAGCAATGCTCTAGAAGGTCTGCAATGTGAAGACCGTCCCGTATTATGAGCCTGCTCAAATGCCACAATAACTGCCAAAAAAAACCATACTGATAAACTTTGTTCTTCGAGCCCTAAATTGAGTTAGCTTCGATTGTAACGCAAGAGGAGAAAGCTGGTGACAATCTATAAGCCGATCCGACTGCATCGAATTGCTCAGCGCACCACTCTGGCGAGTTTCACATTGGTCGCCTTGGCTTATTTGATATCCCCAACCAAAGCACAGGCCCAAAGCTCACAGGCTTGCGTAGAATTGGGTTCTCCTCGAATTGAGTATTCATCTGGATCTGAAAGCACTCGCGTTAATCAAACAATTTCGACGACCGAGCGCACGTGTCTCCCGATCCCAAATGGACCTATTACAGGGCTTACAATTGGAAACTCCTCCATCACGTCCTCTGGCGAAATAGAGCTGTATGTTCCTGGCCAAAATACCGTTCCGAACAATGCTTCAGTTTTAACTCTTCTGAATGTTGATGTCGCGGCGGGAAGCGGAGACTTTGTTTCCCGGGAAGCCTTGGCTACAAACATCAACGGGAAGCTCAGAGTGAACCTCATTGGAACTTCGATTGGTTCCGGCAGATCAATGACATTCGCTCCGTTCAACGGCGCGAATATCGACCCCACTGAAGTCTACTTCCAGTCCGACCGCCCGCTAACCTATGACAACCTGATTGTTATGGGGGCTACCGAAGTAGTTTTTGGGGCCTACTATATTCAAACTCGGGTTGCTGAGGCTTCTGATTTCACACTGACGAATAGTTCGATTTCTTCAACAAGTGACATGGCGATAGCAGCAGGCACGACTGTTCGACTTGATGCGGCAAGCAGTTTGAACACGGTAAACTTTGAGAATTTTGGCACGCTAGCCGGAACGGGTACCGTAAACGCATTCAACTTCACAGTTAAGAACGGGGGGGTGCTTTCGCCAGGCTTTTCAATAGGTACACTCAACAATAGTGGCGGTATCGCCTTTGAAACTGGATCAAGACTTTTAAGTGAAGTCGATCCGACGGCCGGGCAGAAAGCCGACTTGGTGTCATCCAGCGGGCCCGTGACAGGGATTAACCGCGCCACCATACAAGTCGAAGCCGCTCGTCCCGGCCTGACTGCGCAGGACTATGCTGCTGGCAACGACTACACGGTTTTTCAAGCTTCGAGTTTCGATGGAAACTCCCCAACTCTTGTTGCCGGAGGATCTTTGCCCGCCCTATCCAGTCTGAGTATCTCAAACACGCCAACCGCGGACGGTAGAATCGACATAGCGTTTTCGACCCTCCCCGTCTCGAGTTTACCGCAACATCCATCAGTTGTTGGATCTCCCAATGCAAGCAACCTTGCTGGTGCGGTGGCTAACACCACAAACACGTCACCTGGAACTAATCTGACCAATGGCTCAACCTTGGGCAATACCGTTAACACGCTTACCAATTCAGGTTTGGCTGGGTTTAATCGTGTGCACGCAGAACCCTATTCCTCCAATTTGACCGTTGGGCTGGAGCAACTTGACCTGATAACCAACACAGTGCTGAGCCACGCTGACTGCCGCAAGTATCAAGCGGTGGGCTTCAGCAATGCGGATCAACCCGTTGCAGCAGGCGACATCGACTCGGCCCAGAGCCCGAGCGGCGCAATAGACTGCTCTGATCGGCGCTGGTGGATCGACACGGCCTATGTGAGCGGGGACGTTGATGGAAGCAATGGCCTTGGGACATTCGACTATTCGCTGGGCACCATTTTGGTCGGAGCGGATGTCGCAAGCACCGATAGAGGTGTGGTCGGCGTGTACGCAGGTTTTGGGACATCCTCCATGGATGAACACGATCAAGTCGATCAGGACTTTTCGACCGACAGCTATCATGTGGGCGGCTATGGGCGTACAACAACCGGAACTTGGGAGTTCTCCGGACTGATCGGTTACATGTTCGGTGAAACTGATGCCAAGCGGAATAACCCTTCTGTTGATGGCTTTACGGGAGGCGAGGCTAAATCGGATTTGGACCAAGAGGGAATCCACGCCGGTATCCAGGCACGGAAGTTGTTTAACCTGGACAGCGGTGCAAGGGTTTCTACGGTTTTTGGATTGAACTACGGGCGTATTCAACAAGGTTCAGGCACAGAGACCGGCGGTGGTGATTTCAACTACTCGATTGAAAAAGCGAACGCAGAGTCCCTGGTTGCTTCCATTGGAGTTGATTATCAACGCGACTTCTTGACAGAGAATGGTGTGCTAACCCCCATCGCCTTTGCCCGGTATGAATATGACTTCTTTGCCAACAAAGGCAGTGAGCACGAAATCACTGTAACGAGCCCGATATTTGGAACATTCACGCAAGTCGGACAAAACCGAGGAGCAAACGGCTTCGTTCTTGGGCTTGGCCTGGGCTATCAAATATCTGAGCTGGCCAGCCTAACGGCAGGATATGGCTATTCAGTTCGCTCCAACGGCCAAGAGCATGGCCTCGGTGCAAACTTAAGTGTTCGGTTCTGATTAGGGCGGACCAACGAAGAGGAGTGGTAAGTTAACTGCAACAACTTGCGGAAGCTATCCTGGCGATGTGAGCTTCATTCTCTTGCGATCAAAATTTGGGGATATTAAAAACATAAAGCCGCGATTTCTTGGCATCGTCTGTCAGGATATAGAGAAGCCCTCTGGTCTCATCGAGAGCGATCCCTTCGGGATGTTTAACTTCTTTTTGTTTTCCATCTACTGTGAACGTCAAACTGATAGACTTTACTGACTTGGATTCTGGATTGTAGACGAAGATCTGACGGCCTTTGTCACTCACAATCCAAAGAGAACGTGAGGACGGGGTCCATGCTAGGCCGCTCAAATCTAGTTCATCATCATCTACACGCTCGGAGATAAAACCTGCATCGCGGGATAAAGGAATGATCTCAACAATTTCGTCTAGCTCTGGTGATACGACCATTAACAACCTTGGTTGTCCTTCAATGCCAACGAAGACCCGCCCGGATTCCGGGTCAACGGTGATACCTTCGGGTCCCTTGTTTGATGGGTTGCCGACGAGTAATTCAGCGGCGGCCGGGTAACCTTTAAGAGATGTGAGAGGTATTGTTGTAAATTGAATGGGGTCAGTCGGGTGAACGACTAGGATTGATCGATCAGTTTCCTGAAGCACCAAAACAGACCCATCTTTTCGCGATGCGACGCCCTCCAGATCTGATCCCGCCAATGATGGAAGCTTGATAGAGTTTCCTAATGCCCCGTCGACTCCAAGTAGGTGCAGTCTAGGTTCAGCGTCGCTTACTGACCACAAGAAGCCTTCGGCGTTGGACAGAGACAATCCGGAAGGCTCCGAGAAGCCTTCCGATTTGTCCGCCACCTTGAATGAGTCGATGAGAGTCAAACCGGGACTATCGGCGTGGGCGAGCTCGATCCATGCCAGAAATGCAACAGTAGCGCTTGCAAAAGAAGCCAGTGTTCCAAGCTTGGGGAAGCACCGTGAAAACCCAAGTTCCGACCGAAGCAGCTTGTGTTCTGACATTGGATTTTCTCGCGCTTGGACCACATCCCTGTATCAGCGTTCGTATCACAGTCCGGATGCGATGTCCGAAGAATGCATGGTAATCTCTTTACCTGATCCCGCCTGTTGCGATTGAATTGGACGAGATGTGCCTTTGGCGGAACGCAATCTGCTAGAGTAAGCAGGAAGGAAGTTAAGTTGAACAAGACTTTCCCACTTATGGCAGGGTTATTGATGGTGCTGTTGCCAAGTGCTGCGTTGTCACAAATCGACCCCGCGACCATGTTGGCCGGTACCTCGGAGTCGGAAATCCTTATCGAACGACGTTGGACGCAGTTTCGTGGTAAACAGGAACTGTATTTTTTTACTCTCGACGTCATCGTCACTGTCATTTTGACTGGACTGATCGTTTATCACCCTGTGAGGCGGAGAGCCCGCAGGAGTGTCCGCGATATCGTCATGCCGCGACTGTTCTTCCTTTACGCGCTTGTCGGCATGGCGGTTGGGTTTCTGGTTGTACAGCACGGATCAATGATCGGGTTCGTGATCTTTGGAATAGGAGCCCTGTTGAGGTTCCGATCAAATATGGATGACCCGGTCGACACGGTGGAAATGATTATAGTGACCGTGCTTGGGCTGGCGGTAGGGCTGGGCTTGCCCTTGATGGCCACATTGGTGGCGGTTGTGTGTTGGTGTTTCATTTGGCTCGGTGGGCGAAACAAGGGCGTGGAAATTTCGCTCAAGGCTTCAGACGAAGAGCAATCATTGAAAGTCAGCGGAGCCATTGAAGCCATGGCCGCAGACGCTGGCTGGAAGCTGGTCAGAAGACACCACGTTCCCGGCAAATCTCGCGTTTCATTGCTTTTCATTACCTCGGGCGGACTTTCGGAAGCTCGGATCGAAGAGATGATAAACGATCTGGTCCCTGAAAAAGTTGAACTGAAACTCAACCTCTAGTCATTTCACAAGGTCTAAACGTTTCAAAACCGCATTCGGGGATCTGATCTCTTTCGGAAGCGACTTGAAATTTACCGACTTTTCGAAATCAGGCCCTCGATATACTGCTATCCCAAACTCTCCATTTGGTTGGAACGTAACATGAGTGAAGCTGTGAGGTGATTTGGCATTGTCACCAATAAGCCGTCGCGGGCCACCTCCCAAACAAGCTTGGGAAACATAAGCCACACCGTCTTTCCAGCCTGGGTAGAAAGCATGATGGTGGCCTGACAGATGCAGAACGACCCCGCTTTCCAGATAGATTTTTTCAAGTGTTGGGTCACCGATGATTTCGCGTTCGCGCTGGATCGCGAAGGGCCAAAGTGGGAGGTGACTGAAAGTGACAATCGGGTCTCCATTTGCACCCAGTTCCACAAGTCGGTCCTGCTGATCGCCAGATAGCGGCCCTAGGGTCGTAGCATCCAAAGACGCAAACGTTACGCCCTGCATCTCAAACGCGTAGAAAAACGGATAGTCATCCGAAACCAGGAAGTCGACGTCTGGCTTTCTCGGTGTCCATTCCTCTGCGTATATTTTTCTTTCACGCTCGAACCCTCGGTAGGCGGAGGCATCATGGTTTCCAGGCGTGACCGCAAATGGAATTCCGGCAGCCGCTAAAGGATCTGATACGGCCTTGTGAAACGCCTTCCACATCTCCCTGACCTGTTTGTCTGACAAATTGGGAATTCGTTGTCCCGCGACCATATCGCCCGTCGAAATCACCAGATCGGGATCAATCTCGATTATCCGCTTAATCGCCTTGCCGACGCGCGCATCGTATTTTACCGAGCCATAGCTTCCGTTCAGATCCGAGATCACCACGATCCGAACGGCCTCCGCTGCCGCCTGAACACTGGCCAGCGCCCAAAGCAAAAGGCCAATCGCGAGGTTACGCCGGATCACAATTGATCTCATCAGGCACGACGTCGCCAGTAAGGAAGAACTCTTTTGGGTTCAGATCGAACCGTAACCGCCCCGCTCTGCAGCCTTCCTGAAGGATGCCGGTTGCGAGTTCTGTGTTGTTGACGACCTGAGTGACCTCTCTGTCCTTTAACCCAAGGCTTGCCGAAAGCCACTGGTAGATTGGCCCCTGCGATTGCAGATCACGATCGAGCGCCACGAGGCGTTCGTAGACCTTGCCGTCGAAGTGCCTGAGCTTTTCTAGCATCTGCGTCGTCTTAGCGAAGTTCGCGTAGGCCACCCGCGCCCCCGCATCGTTGTCGTTGAGGTTGGTGCGCCTGAGAAGCATCGCGCCCGCCGGCACGTCGCCATCACCCGGTTCATGATGCTTTGCCTTCTTGTGCTCTAGATCGCCCTTTTCGATCCAGTAATAGTAGGGCGTGAAGTCGATGTTACCCACCCGGTCCTGCTGGCTGAAGATGAAGTCGAGAAGCACAATCTCGGAAATCTCGCGCGTCCAGTAGGCCATCTGCTCACGGGGTATGTCGGGCCCGAGATCGCGGCTGATCTGGCCGTCACGGCGGGCTTTGGCGAGCCCGGTATCGATCGCCTCGATCAGCGGCGCGTCTTCGCGCAGCGCCAGGAACGCCGGCGTCTCCTGGAAGTCCAAGTTCTGGCCCTTGCCCCAGCCAGACTTCCGCGTTCCGTTGAGCTCGGATCCGTACCGATGGCCCGGGCTTGACGTCAGGATGCCGTATATCTGTGTGCGGTCCTTGGTGAAGATGTCGCTTGTGGGGCTGTAGGAGGCCGGGTTCGCCTCGGCGTTGACGAGGTGCTTCCATCCCGCATGATTCATCCGCGCAGAGCGATTATGGCCCGAAATCGCGAGGCCGGGCCTCGCCACCTCGGAATTGTGCATCGCCACGTCCATCGACCGCCAGACGGTCACAGGAACCTTCACATCCATATCGAAGTAGCGCGAGAAATGATAGTAAAGGAGCGGTGAAGCGGAGTAGGTTCCGCTGGTGCCTTCCGCATTCATCGTCACCTTGAACTTGGCGAGGTCGTCTTCGGCGAGATCCTGGGCCGACTTGCCCTCCTTGCACGCGTTGCGTTCGAAGGCAGCGCGGTCGCTCGCATACGGTCCACTCGAGATGTCATAAACCATCATGCCGGGGCTCGTGCTCCACGTCTTTGGGCACAGCCCGACGGCAGTAGCGTAGAGGTCGATCGCGCAGAACGCCGCTTCGTCCTTCAGATCGCCATCGGAGTATTCGCCGCCCGGGATCGGCGCGATCCTGACGCAGCGCTCCACCACACCGTTGGGGCTCGTAAAAGTGGCTGCCTCGCCGCGGATCGCATCAGTCGCGAAGGAGGGAGCGGCGGCGAGTATCGCGACGAGCGAAATCGTAGCTCGGATCATTTTGGGTGTAGTCCTTCCATTAATCTGGGCAGATCGCGGCGCGTTCGGCGTCTGTGATCCGAAGTGCCGGATCGACACTGAAGCGCTCGAACTTGCCGTCAATCCACGCGTCGCAGCCACCCGAACAAGGCGCTCCATTCCGCGCATCATTCCAATAGCCCTTGGCTCGATCCTCCGACCAACCGCAGAACTGAACCAGTGCCATCGCCGAGAGCGCACCCGAAGAGTGTACGCCCCACATGCAATGGATATAGACGGGCCCGTTATTGCCTTTGATGACGTCATGAACAGCCTTCATCACATTCCCCGGACGCGAAGAGCGCGCAGACTGATAGTCGAAGCTGCCCGACCCGCAGGAGGTCTTTCCGTACTCAGTGTTCTTGCCGAAATCAGCATAGAAGCCGCGGGAAAAGCCTTCGGAACAAAGCGACTGGCGTTGAGAAGACGACAATCCAGTGCGCGCCTTGTCACCTCCGGAGAAACCACCACGATACAGAACACCGTCCAGTACTGGGCGAAAAAACGCTGCACCATCAGGCGCACCAGAGTTCGTGCGCGCTAGCATTTCGGACTGCGAAGGCCCACCGTCGCGTGAGGTGACGTCGGCCGCACTGGCTGCCGGAATTGGAATGATGCAGGCCAATGCCAATGCGAAGATCCTATTCAAGACAATCTCCTTCCATTAAATAAGACATTCAGGGGTATGTGCGGTCGAACAACGATAGCTTCCCCTCAAAGCTTAAATCTAGTTTTTTTGATCATCGTGATTATCCTTCGTGATCGGGCCGATTCGGGCAGCTCCTGTTTCATCCAACGGCGAGTTAGAATCGCATTTTAACCAAATATCCGCTGCTTTGTTTCCCAAATACTCGTCTGTTACGGAAGTCTATCCTCTGGCAATATATGTGGTCTTGTCAGAAGAACTTCGCTTGAGCGGGGCAGGGCGGTTGCGTAGCTTTTGCCCATGACCAAACCTTCCTCTTTCAAGTACTTCAAAACCAGTCCCGAGATTATCCGCCTGTCCGCCTTGGCAACTGACCGGCTATTCGAATGAGAGCCCTAGAACGGCCGTAAGGTCCGCAACTCTGCCGTTCAGCAGATTTCAGAGAACGTCCACTGCCGTTCAATGCAGACTTTCAGGTGAAATTTCTCGGAATGACCACCACAATGACCGCTATCCGTTCCTAAGCCGTCATCTGACTTAAAGACTCAGATGACTGCCTTGAGCCCGAAACGGTCAGTGGGATTGCTGATCCGAGCCAACGTCTATCAGGAAAATTTAGCGAACCTGGACTGGCCGAACATTTTGCGGTGTTCAACTGGTGTCAGTCCGGTCTTTCGCTTGAACAATCTCCTGAACGACGGGGTATCAACATAGCCAACGGCTTCTCCGACCTCCGCAACCGAGCACTCGGTAGTTTCAAGCAATTGCCGGGCCTCTTCAATCCGAAGCGCCAAAATGTAGTCTTGCGGTGACTTGCTCGTGGCTTTGCGGAACCGTCGTGCAAACGTAGTTGGCGGCAACCCGGAACGTTTTGTCATATCAGCCACCGGGTTATCGATGGCATAATTTTGGGCAATCCACACCTGAGCCTGCGCAATAACCGCGTCAGCATGAGGTGTCGTGGTGATCATTGAGCTGAATGGTGACTGAAGTTCTCCGCGGTTGGCCATAAGCCAGATTTTTGCCGCCCGCACCGCCCTTTGCGTACCGCCGTAGTGCGCAATCAAGAACGTGGCGAGTTCCTGCCACCCAGTTGTCCCGCCCGAAGTAACAGGTCCGCGAGACGCATCAGCAAAGCAAAGGCCTCGGTCGGTGCGAAGCCGCACTTTTGGATAAAACCTTTGAAACAGGCCTTCCCAAGCCCAATGCGTCGTCGCTTCGACCCCATCCAAAATACCAAGTTCCGCCAAATAGACCGCACCCGTACAGGCTGACACTATCCGGGTCTTGGACAGATCGCGATTGGCGAGCCAAGTCAAACAAGGGTGTTGCTCGGGATTAGGGCGGTCGTGCGGTGAAATCGTCAATCCAGGTACAACAACAATATCGGCATCGTCGGCGTCATCAAATATTTGGTCCGGCGCGATCCAAACGCCACTTCCGCAACGATATCCCTCAATTTCCGGGCCAATGAGGCTGACTTTGAACACTGGCTCGGGCTCATCGCCGCTCACCAAGTGTTCCCAGTCCCGTCCTGCAGCCACCAAAGTGTCATACAGACCAAACACGCTGGACGCGCTGGTTTCTGGAGAAGCAACGATATGAACTGACACTGGCATCGCCAAAAAATCCAGAATTGGTGAATTTGCCCCCTTTTTAACCTCTCTGCCACTCACGCCCAACGAAAAGTGTCCCGCATTCTGAAAGCGTCCCCAACCCACAGGAGGTTTAAGTGAAGATGAACGCAGTTTGGGAGCTATTCAACGGCAGTCAATGGCAGATCTTTGCAAGGAAGCCTGCCACAACGGGACTCAGCCGAGCAGGTGAACAAGAAAGAACATTCGACAACTGTAGAGTAACGGAAGAGGTATGGAATTCGGCGGTCTACCTTGGACCAGGCGGCCCGATGATGAGAGATCGCTAGTTTGAGCATTTTTGATGCCCGCTCCGTCCTGTGTGGATGGCTCCTGCAAAGCAAGACATTTTTGTGAGGGGTGTGTGGTCAGAAGCGGTCTTGTGTCCGGCCTGTTTGCGCGGTGCGTCTGACCGCTGGCCCTGAT
>NZ_JBXWSJ010000073.1:0-16771 GCF_059613365.1 Ruegeria sp. BHSA163 | reverse complement strand
GGCCAGCGGTCAGACGCACCGCGCAAACAGGCCGGACACAAGACCGCTTCTGACCACACACCCCTCACAAAAATGTCTTGCTTTGCAGGAGCCATCCACACAGGACAAAGCCGTCGTCCTATATTGAGCACAGCGGCTGTGGCTTTGGAAGTTTCCAATTGCTTTTGTAGATTCTGCGTGTGCCTAGCGAATTTCCAAAGTGAATCTTCGGACAGGCTTGGAATGATTGGTTGGCATCCAGTCGATCCCCATATTATTGTGGTACGATCAGCTATGGGGCGGTTGAATGTCTCAGGGACGGGTTCGAAGAAGGCTATCGGCGATTCTTTCGGTCGACGTAGTCGGTTACGGCCGACTGATGGCGGCGGATGAAGTTGGAACACATGCCGCCCTTCTGGACTGCCAGAAGTCCATCCTGGACCCCTCGGTGTCAGGCCACGGTGGGCGCGTTGTCAAGCTGATGGGAGATGGAGCGCTCGTCGAGTTCCAAAGCGTCGTCGATGCCGTTGAGTGCGGAATTGATATCCAGGCGGGATTTTCAAGACGCAATGTCGATCTGCCCCAGGCCAAGGCCATCTTGGTTCGCATCGGCATCAATCTGGGCGACATCATCATCGATCGCGGCGACATCTTCGGCGACGGTGTCAATATCGCGGCCCGGCTTGAGGCAATCGCAGATCCGGGCGGCATCTGCATCGCCGGTTCGGTCTACGAACAGGTCAAGAGCAAAGTCGATGTCAAATTCGAAGACCTCGGCGAACAGACTGTCAAAAACATCGCCGAGCCGGTCCGGGTCTATCAGGTGAAGCAAGCCGGAAGCGTCACGATACCGTTTGCGACTGCGGCGTCGGCCGTGACGGTCCGACCGTCGATCGCAATCTTGCCATTAGACAATCTGTCGGGCGATTCCGATCAGCGATACTTTTGCGATGGTGTGAGCGAGGATCTGACGACCGGGCTGTCACGTTTTGACTGGTTGTTTGTGGCTGCGCGCAATGCCGCCTTCCGATATCAGGGCCAGCCCGTTGACGTGAAGCGCGTCGGACGCGAGCTTGGTGTTCGCTATGTGCTCGAAGGCAGCGTTCGCTCGGCCGACAAGAGGGCACGGGTGAACGTCCAGTTGATCGAGACAGAGCGTCAGGGCCACGTCTGGGCCGACAGGCTGGATGCAGACATGGCAGATCCGTTCGAGGCTCAGGACGATGTTGTCGCGCGCATCGCGTCGACGCTCGGACCGGAAATAATGCAAGCTGAAGTGTCGAATGTCCTGCTGAAGCAAAATCAGGACCACACCGCATGGGACCGCTATCTGCTGGCGCTGCGCGGCTATTTCACAATGACCAAGCCGGCGCTTGAGGAGGCGATCACACACCTCGACAAGGCGATCGAACTGGAGCCAGATTTCGTTATGTCCCATGGACTGCTGGCGCTCTGCCATGGGCAGATGGCAACTCATGGCTGGACGCGACCGGCACGCGAGGGTTTCCGCCGGGCACTGGACCTGGCCAACAAGGCCATTCGGATGGCACCGGCAAGCCCCGAAGCGAACCAGGCGCTTGGCTGCGTTCTGATGTACACTGGCAAAGCCAAAGACGCCGTGACTTCTGCCCGGCGCGCGATCGAGCTTAATCCTTACTATGCCGAAGGTCACGCCGTGCTCGGACATTCGTTGATCATGTGCGGCGAACTCGAAGAGGGCATCAATGCTTGTCAGACGGCGCTCAAAAGCACGCCACGGGACTTCCGGGGTAGCTGGTTGCTCGATGCGATTGGTCACGGTTACTTCTTCCGTGGTGAATACGAAAAGGCCATCGATCTCTCGAACCGGGGACTGCAAAGCGACCCCGGTTTATTCGGTGCGCTGGTCACTCTGGCCTGCGCGAACGCCCGGCTCGGCCGGATGGATGAGGCGAAGCGCGCCATCGACCAACTGCTGACCGATATCCCCCGCTATTCGCTCAGCGCCGTTCGCAAGAACCCTATGTTCGTTGACCCGAAACTCGTCGACGAGTTGATTGACAGCCTTCGCCTAGCGGGTCTTCCGGAATAGCGCTCAGGCCGATTGCACGCGTCCGTCCAGCCAGTCTGCCAAATGAGCGGCCAGATCGCCCGCATCGTCCCCGGCCCCATCGATCAGCGAGGACTTACGCCGGCGCAGAAACTGCATTCCCATCAGGTACATTCCCGGCATATCAACCACGCCACCGTTGTGTCGGACCCGGCCCTTGCGGTCGAAGACAGGGACATGCAGCCAGGAATAGTCGGGGCGGTAGCCTGTCGCCCAGACGATCGAGCGGATCCCTTCAGCACACAGTTTCATGGTTAGCGGCGGACGATTTGGTACGCGGGTTGTCTCGAACCGATGCGGATCGGGTATCGTGCCGTCCAGTCCTGCTTCGGTGGCCCATTCATCGACGGTTGTGAGAAGCCGGTTCATCTTGAGATCGGCCAGCGCACAGACGTTATTGAGCGACCCGGAGAACAGCGCTGAGCCGTCGCGCAGACCTGCAAGCTTGCCAGCCAGCCTGACCCCTTCATCCGTTAGCGCATTCAGATCCAATGTGTCCCGCGTGTCTGTGCCCGTCAGTTGCAGCGAGGGTACGGTGCGCGCGCGTTCGAGATCCTCGACCTCTAAATAGGTCTCGTCCTGCAGCCCGCAGGCATCCATCCACCACAGAATATCGCGGCCACGATAGACCCGTGGCAACCGCACATGTTCGCCGGTTGATAGGATCACGGGCCGGCCGGAACGGTGAATCTCGCGGGCAAGCTGTGTGCCGGTCGCCGATCCGCCGACCACCATGACGCCCCCGTCCGGCAGGTCTGAAGGTCTGCGGTAAGTCTTGGTGTCGATCGAAAGGATATCCTTGGGAAGGTCACCTGCCAGCTTTGGTACGGCCGGAACGTTACAGGCGCCCGAAGCCAGGACAACGGCGCGACAGTGCCAGGCCCCGCGATCGGTCTCGACCCGAAAGCCGGTGTCTGCCTCTCGAACTGAAGTTACGGTCGTACCCGTCTCTACCGGGGCCGAGATTGCAGAGGCATAACCGCCAATGAAGTCGATCAACTGAGCCATGTTCATGTAACCGTCGGGATCGTCTCCGACATATGCATAACCGGGCAGCCGGCTGCACCAGTTCGGCGTCAGTAGACGAAGCGAATCCCAGCGCTCGGTGCGCCAGGAATTCGCCACTTTGCCACGTTCAAGAACAACGTGATCGATACCGCGCTCGGCGATGCATCGGCTCATGGCAAGCCCGGCATGGCCGGCGCCGATCACGACGACGGTGGTCAGGCGATCAGACATCAAACGTTTCGAAGACCCGGCCCGCTACTTCACAGTCACCGAGACATTCGTCGGATTCGTGACAATGTCGAAGACTGCCGAGCGCTTTTGCGATTGCGCCACCAGTGCCTCGATATCTTCGCGACTTGCGTCGGCATCAATCTGATAACTCACATCGATGCCGTCAAAGCCGTTTCGGATATCGGAATCGATGCCGAGAATGCCCTGCACATCCATGTCACCTTCAAGTGTCGCCTTCACCGAGCGCAGCTGGATTCCTCGGTGTTGCGCGACCGCGGCTATGCCGGCAGTCAGGCAACTGGCAAGTCCCACCAGCACGTACTCAACCGGTGTCGCTCCATGGTCCTCGGAGGCGAACAGCTCCGGATGATCGGCATTGAATGCAAACACCTTGCGGTGCCGCTGCTCTTCGCCAAGGCCGAAGAAGCTTTCGACGCTTGAGTGGCTGTGCGTGCCATTCTTCCATTCGCAGTTGGCCCGCCACTTGAACCTTGCGGCTTCCGGCGTGGCAGTCAGTGCCTCACGCGCCTCGAGAAGTGCGCCAACATTGACGCCGTTGTCCACAGTTTGCTCAGTCGGTTCCATAGAATTCCCCCGTACTTGAAACATCCACAGTCAATAACACAAAAAACATTCTTTTGCGCGCCTTGACGGTTGGATTTCCGAAGTGCGCGCGCGTTGTGCGCTCGCCGGCGCTACAACATGGCACACCAAAGCAATAAGTCCCCGGACGGCGACATGCCTGAAACTTGATGGGAAATGCTATAAATGGAGTGTAGCAAGATTCACAAATTATATTCTTGAATGACCGCTTCGGGCTCAAGGCAGTCATCTGAGTCTTTAAGTCAGATGACGGCTTAGGAACGGATAGCGGTCATTGTTGGTGGTCATTCCGAGAAATTTCGCCTGAAAGCCTGCATTGAACGGCAGTGGACGTTCTCTGAAATCTGCTGAACGGCAGAGTTGCGGACTGAGCCGCCATCTGTTTTGGATTGGGGGCGCCGGAGCCATTACTACAATAGAGCTGTGAAATTATCTCTCGTCGACAGGCAGGGTCGCCGTTCTGCGAAAACCTATGAAGGCAACAATAGCGGCAGCCATCATCACAGAGGCCATCGTAAAAGCCACATTTACATTCCCAAAGTGATCAGAAATTGCTCCGGCCATCGGTGGGGCAATCATCATCATGGCATAGTATATCGAATAAAATACTCCTGTCCCAAAGGCGCGTGCATGCTGAGGCAGGATCAAACTCGGCATTGAGACAATCGGTCCCGGACCAAATCCGACCACCAGTCCTCCGACAACAAGAACGACCGGGATGTAGGAAATTGGCACGTAAAGTAGCGCCGGATACAACACAACGCCAGTAATCAGGCTGGCCAAAATCACGGTGTCCCGCCGCCCTGTTCGGTCGGCCATCCATCCGCCTAGGGGAATGGCAATTGTACCAGCCAAAATATTGAAACTTATCGCTGAACTTGCCCCGGCTGCAGAAAAACCGCGTTCAATGAGTATGAGGGTACCGAACCCGATAATCATCCCAAAAGCAGCATTGTACAAAGCCCAAAGGGCCGCCACATACGACAATGGAACCCAAGGCAGGCTGGTCAGGCTTATTTTCCTACCGCCGCTGCTGGCGCCTTCGGGCGACCGATAGGCCAAGCTGAACAATACTAGTGCTGTGATCGTCGCAGCGGATACACCGGCCCATGCCAACTTTAGTCCACCGACCTCGGCCAGTGACGGCAATATCAACAGTGCCAAAGCAATTCCCAATGGCCACGAACTAATGAAAATAGCCATCGCAGTGGCGATGTTGTGCCGTGCGAACCAATCAATAACCATCTTGGTCATCAAAACGTTGATCACAACTCCACCGGCACCAGAGATCACACGCCCTATCATGGCCCAGGTCAACGAAGTCGAATATGCAACAATCAAACCGCCAGCCACCATCAGAACGAGGCTGAACAAAACAATTCGTCTGTCTCCAAGCCAAGTAGCGACCACACCGCCAAGGGTCGCAATGATTACACCCGGCCCGAGATAAAGGCCTATCAGCAATCCGATGTCGACAAGAGTGAAGGTCAGGCTGTCGATGATTGTCGGGGATAATGCGGCGACCGACTGAAATTGGAAAGCCATCGTTGTTCGGGCAAAGAACAAAACAAATAAAATGAGCCAGCGCATCTGCATCGCGTTTATCCCTTTGAAGTCAATCGCACTGTGTGACTAAAATGCAGTGTGCGGCCAATCCACGACCTTAGTTCCGTGGGCGGGCTTCTGGCAAGATTATTGCACCCGTCTTGAAAACCAACTTGAATGGTTGGAATCACTTATGAACTACAGTATTCAAGAACCCTCAGCTCCAGTTCGCAATTGCAGCGCAAGTCACAATGGGCTCAACTGGGACACCTGAGCGTTTCGGTCAGATGTCCGACGTGCCACCATTATCGGACGTGACGGACTTCCAAAAGCAGCATTTATTCTAGTGCAATCATAACTGCTAATGCTTCGCCATTAATCGGTCTGGCGCCGTGTCCTTTTCCGGTTGTATCCTCCATTAGAACGCGATCACCTGCTTTGAATAGCTGGGTTTCGCCACCGCTTGTCCAGCCCTCGACCTCTCCTTCGAGCAAGATGAACAACTGTCGTCGTGGCGACGGGTGAGCACCATCATTCCAATGTTCCGGAAATCGCACCCAGCGGATACTTTGCGCTTCCATTGGCTCTGACGAAACTTCTAATGGAGGCGCAGGAGGTGCATACTGCACGGACGACATAGTGGCCTCAAGTTCTTCGAAGTGGCTTTCTCCGTCATCATCAGCATAGAGGCGAAAAAACTTAACTGTGCTCGGCATGGAAATCCAATCTGGGTCTGAGATGTAATGCTTTCAGTGTCGAGAGGGATAGTGCTTTCGTCAATCCGTTCGGCGCGGCTAATCTGTCTGCTTAGGGCTCAACGCAGTCACCTGACTGATTTACTCAGATGACCGGTTAGCGGCTTTGAGCGGACGTTCAACCCAGAAAACTCGGACTTTCGACCAGGAACGACCGCTCTCACCGAAAGCGGTCGCTCTCCCAAATCTTGGCTACGACCGGCTTGCGGACGAAGCTGTCATTCGCCGAATGATTGCATCTGGGATCTGGGATCCCGCAGAAAGCAGGATCAAAAATTAACTGCTGGTTCCTTCCTAATAGATAGTCCATGGCATTTTCCAGTTTAGGCGGAACGTTGTAACCTGTGGAACAGAATCCAGGTAAAATAGGCGCAAAGACACCTACTATGGCTGAAAAAAAATTTAACGCGCAAAAGCTGAAGGCAATCTTCTCAGAGATTCAGAGGAAAGAAACTTCGTTCGCTGGTAGGTTTTATTCTAAACTATTCGAGCTCTGCCCCGAGGTTGAAGACCTGTTTAAGAGCGTCGGCATGGAAATGCAGGGTAGAATGCTTGTGCAAGCAATTGGCCTTGGAATCAAGAACATCGAGAATCCGGGTGACCTAAAGATCATCTATTCGAGCCTTGGCAAGCGGCACATAAATTATGGTGTTCGTTCGGAGTATTACCCATTCATAATCACCGCAGTCGTCGAAACATGTAAGTCTATGTTTGGGCGAAAGTTTGATGAGCAGACCGAACAGGACCTACAGAGTCTCCTCGAGATGGTCGTTTCTTTCATGCTGGAAGGGGCTAAAAAGCCCGACCCCAAAAAGGCATCCGGGCGATCATACCATGCAAGCATGAAACGCCTAGACGACCCATATCTCGCAAAATTCTTAAGAATTAATGATACCAGAAAACCAGCAACAGCTCTGCCTGAAGTCGCGGATCTTGCGAGCAAGATTCGCATAGATTACATGGGCGAAAAAGCTGTCGAAGCCAGCCCTATGCTGACGCTGCTTGAGATTTCTCAGGCCAACGGGATACCGCATATTTGTGAGTGCGGGGGGCGAGCGAGATGTTCCACGTGTCGTGTTATGATTATCGACGGCGAAGAGAATTGCTTACCCCGAAACACACTCGAAGAGAACTTCGCCAAACAAAAGGGATTTGGCCCGGAGATTCGATTGGCGTGTCAGACCCGCGCAGTAGGCGACATGACACTGAAGAGGCTCGTTAAAGACGAGGTGGACATAGAGATGGCGGTCGCGGGTACCGTTGGAGATATCGGGCAGGAAATCGAGGCGGCTGTCTTGTTCACTGATATTTGGGATTTCACTGCATTCGCGGAAACTCATTTGCCTTACGACGTGATCCACGCACTCAATCATCTGTTTCGTGAGCTGGGACAAGCTGTGGATGACAACGACGGGTTCGTTGACAAATATATCGGCGATAACTTAATGGCTATCTTCGGTCTCGGCCAAGAAGGCGCCGATCTAGCATGTCGTAATGCCGTTCAGGCCGCGTTCGATATGCTCGAAAATCTTCATACGGTGAACGCCTACCTCGCAAAGTATCTGGGTAATGAGTTCCGCCTCGGGGTTGGAGTTGCCTTTGGTCCGATGGTGACCGGAGAAGTCGGTTTTAGCCTCAAGAAGCAATTTACCGCTATAGGCGACACAGTTAACGTTGCTGCTCGCCTACAGTCGGAAACGCGAAAGCAGCAGGTTGATTTGCTTGTTTCGGACAGTGTCCTATCTCATCTGATGGCCGACTTTTACGAAGTTGGAAGTTCTTATGAGTTCGAGCTGAAAGGAAAGTCGACAAAAGTTGTTGCTCACGAAGTTCGGCCACATAGCTAGTCCTGTGCAATCAACCGTTTGTGTCGAATATATGATCGCGCACGGCCACCCGAAGAACGTGAGGGATAGATGGAACGCGACGCCTCTCGACGAGGCGCACCGGAAGAGTGGCGAGGACGTAGCGCAGTACCTCCAGGCCGAGTGCTGAACTTCATAAGTTGTTAGCCTTGTATGTGCGTGCTTCGGACACGACGAAGGGCGGCTTTCCAAATGCTAGAAGTAGTCTGGCGTACAATTCGGAGGGACCGTTTCGCGCTAGAAGTAGACATTCGCGGCACCGGACATGAATGACTGTTCTCCATATGTCCGCTGTGCAGAATGGGACTCG
This sequence comes from Ruegeria sp. BHSA163, assembly GCF_059613365.1. Lineage (NCBI taxonomy): Bacteria > Pseudomonadati > Pseudomonadota > Alphaproteobacteria > Rhodobacterales > Roseobacteraceae > Ruegeria > Ruegeria sp. BHSA163. The sequence goes on along the minus strand of NZ_JBXWSJ010000073.1, from coordinate 8,386 downwards.
GTCTGCGGAACCCATCAGGGCCAGCGGTCAGACGCACCGCGCAAACAGGCCGGACACAAGACCGCTTCTGACCACACACCCCTCACAAAAATGTCTTGCTTTGCAGGAGCCATCCACACAGGACATAGCGGACAACGAATGAAATGATGATCTGAACCATCTCAAAGCATCCTCCCGGCCCCAGCATTGGATTTATACTGGATGCGCCGATGGCTATGTGGCAGATGCGACCGATTTAGGACAACTCATCCATGAGCCGCTTCGCCTCGGTGAGATCCGGGGTGTCGTGACCCTCAGTAAACCAGGTATAGATCGGCGTCAGCAATTCGCGGGCACCGTCGGTATCGCCCTCGTTTCGCATCAGGCACGCGAGCCTGACCGAGGTGCGCAACTCCCAAAGTCTGGCCTTCTGCTCCCGGGCAAGTGCAAGCGCCTGGAGATAAAAATCCCTGGCTGTAGCATCGCTACCTTGTCCTGCGCGTTCGGCATCGCCGAGCAATCGGATCATCTCGGCATTTGCCCACCGCTCCGAACCCTGCTCGGTCATGGCGATGACCTTGTCTCGCGCTACGGCCGCCTGCGCATATCGGTTCACGGCCAGCAGATTGCCGACATGATGGGAATAAAGGTAGGGCACATAGACATGTGTGTTTGATTCTTCGCATCGTGCCATGCCTTCTTCCATCAGATCGACGGCTTCTTCCGGTTGGCCCCTTGACGGTAACACAGCCGCCAGAACCAGCATGGCGATACCCTTCCACATCACCAACCCGTGTTCTTCCGTCACCTGGATCGCTCGGCGGCTGAATTCTTCGGCCGTTTCGTGTTTGCCAAGCAGCCACGCCAGCATGCCGTAGTGGGTATAGGCGTAACCGATGGTGTTTGAATGACCAAGCTGTTCAGAATGCTCCGGAACGCCGATCATCTCTTCCCATGCCCTGGTAGGGAATCCTCGACAGGCAAGACCAATCGCGCGGTAACACCGCAGACCCAGATGGGGACTCTGGCCATATTGCCGCGTCAGCTCCGGCTCGCGTTCCGGATCGTACAGTTCAAGCACCCGTTCGTAGTCTTCTTCCGCGGTGTCAAAAGCACCGGTCATCGTTCGGCTCAGGTAGAAGGAACGGGCGGACATGAACGAATGATCCTGGTTGCGGTCGCCTCTAGCCGCATCGAACATTTCCCCGGCAATTTCGAGTGCGTTCGCCTGTTGACCGCTGACATGACAGATGACCCAGTTGCCATAGTAGATAGGGAACCGGTGCGGTGACTTGCCGATGGAATTGACGAGGCGGCGTGCTTCGGCAAAACCGTCAACCGTGACGGGATGCGCGTAGCCACGCCCAGCCATGTTCGTATGGTTGAGCCGCAGCAGCAGTTCCAGTTCACGTTCCCTGTCACACTGGCCGTCCTTTGCACCGCGCACCAGGCGCAACGCGCTTTCGAAATGGCTAACGGCTTCGCGGTGTGCCGGACGCGCAAACGCCTCGTCGCCGGCCTGTGCCCAATACCGGATCGCCCTTTCCGTCTCGTCGGCCTGCTCGGCATGGTAGGCGAGGATCTCCGGCTGTGCGTCACCTTCTGCCTCAAGCGCGGTGAGCAGGTCGGCATGAATTGCCTGGCGACGTGACTTCAAAAGGCTCTCGTAGGCTGCATCACGCACCAGCGCATGCTTGAAAAGATAGTTGGCTTCAGGCGGCGTGCCACGGCGGAAGACCAGTTCTGCTTCCACCAGGCGATCCAGCGCCGATGCTAGCTCGGTGTCCGACTGAGCGGTTATGGCAGCAAGCGTTCTGTAGTCGAAGGCCCTGCCGATCACCGATGCAATCTGGGCAACTTCCTTGACCGGATGCAGACGATCAAGGCGCGCCATCAAACTGTCGTGAAGCGTCGCCGGGATGGAGAGTGCGCTCAGCGGACCTGCCAGGACAAAGGCTCCGTTTTCCTCTCGCAAGGCGCCGGACTCCAGCACCACCTTGGCTATTTCCTCAACAAACAGGGGGACGCCGTCGGTTTTGGCCGCGATTTCATCGAGCACTGGATCGGGCAGGGGCTTGCCACCACAAACACGCGCCACGATGTCGGCGACCTGGGATCGGCCCAAGCGGTTCAGCATCAGGCGGGTGACCACCGGATGGCCGCCGAACCCGTGTTCGAAGGTCGGGCGCGCGGTCATGAGAACCAGGATGCGTGAATGTGCGACCGCATTCAAAGCCAACTCAACGAGCTCCAGCGTTGTTGGGTCAATCCAGTGGGCATCTTCGATGACAAAGAAGACCGGTCGTGTCTCCGCCAGGCCCACGAGCTGATCGATCAACGCCTGGAGCAGGTGTGACCGCAACTGCTCCGGGCTGAGATCGGACACTCCGTAGCGGCTCTCCGCGTCGAGGGCCAGCAACGGTGCAATCAGCGCCGCGTGGGCGGCCGTGTTCGACGTCCCTTGTCCCAGCAGGGCTTCAAGCTTGTCCAGCCGCGCGTCGTTGTCGTCTTGCGCAGCGAACTCGGCCGACAGGCGCAACTGCTGGATCGCCGGATAGAGGGCGCTGTCGGTGTGGTAGGGCGAGCACTGGTAGCGAATCTTCGTGTGGTCATGGTCTTGCAGTTCGTCGAAAAGGGCCTGTGTTATGCGCGACTTGCCGATCCCGGCCTCGCCCGTCAGCAAGACCATTTGCCCTTCGCTTTTGCTTGCTTGGCCCCATCTTTCCATCAACAACGCCAGTTCCTGATCCCGGCCAACGATCTCTGACAGAACCGCCGAACCACGCCCTGCAAACCGGCTCTCCAGCGTCCGCTCACCGATGACCGCATAGGCGGCAACTGGAGCTGCAAGGCCCTTTACCTCCTGCTGGCCGAGGTCTTCCAGCTCAAACAGGCCGCCCAGCAACTTAGTGGTCGCTTCGGCCACCACGATCTGGTCGGGATTCGCCAGCGCCTGAAGGCGCGCTGCGAGGTTCGGTGTGTCGCCTACCACGGCCTCTTCGCGCGCCGATCCCTCGCCGACAAGATCACCAACCACCACCAATCCGGTCGCGATTCCGATCCTGGCTGACAGGGTCGATCCGTCCGGTGCGCGCAGGCACCCGATAGCCTCAAGCAGCGCAATGCTAGCCCGGACCGCTCGCTCAGCCTCGTTTTCGTGTGCTCTTGGCCATCCGAAATAGGCCAGCGCACCATCCCCCATGAATTTGGCAACGTGACCGTCAAGGCGCGCAATCTCTCCAGCAACGGCATTCTGGAAGTCCCGAATCACCACGCGCATGTCTTCTGGGTCTAGTTTTGCTGACAGGGGTGTTGAACCAACCAGGTCGGCGAACATCACGGTCAGCTGGCGTCGCTCGGCGGATTGGTCGGCTGTGGGAACCACGGGGTCGCCTTCTTCCGCGGTTGTTTCAGGGAACTGTTTTGCCAACTTGGCTGCATGCGCCAGCAGTCGGCGACGGGGCCCAAGCGGTAACCCGAGGTCCTTCAGATCTGTGTCGGTGAGATGGGGAAGATCCAGCAGGGCGACTTCGTTTTCCACCAGCAGATCGGTGTATTTTCCGAGCTCAAGCCGCTCTAGCCACCGTCTAAGGTCCTCTACCATTCGCGCCCTCCCGATGACATCCTACCAGATAACAAGTATAAGGCGAGGCTTTGCTATTTGCTGCCTGACCGTGCATTTGCCGGGTCTCACTTGGCTCGTAGCTGACAGAAATTTGAGCCAATTGCATTTCGTTGGGCAATCAATCTTTGGCGCAGTCACATTGCCATTGTGTCCGCTTCGGGCTCGGTGCGGTCGTTGGCCGACAAATCGCAAATGACCACTATGCGGACAAAGCCGTCGCTCGCGCGTCAGCTAACGGTATACTGGTCGGCGGCAGCCGAGCGTATTTTGTCTTGCCAGCAATTGGCAACAATCATAGCCGATTATTTGTAGTTAGCGGCCTCTGTCCTAACGGAAACCATCTATCAAACCGTGACCTGTGGTGGTTTCTCTTGATTTTAAAGATACAAGTACAGAGTGTGGCATAGTTGACTGCGGGACCGGAGGAAAATGGAGCAGGAACTGGGATCTGTCACCGAAACAATTGCAGCCTTTTGGGATGGTTTCGGTCTGCAGTCGCTCAGCCCCTTTTTACCTTCTCGTGTCTTCCAATATGCAATCATCGTAACCTGTGTACTTTTGGCGTGGGGATTGCGGCGTTGGCTTGGGTCCGGAATGCGCGACTGGATGCGGTCACTGGAGGGACGTCCCAAGTGGCAGTTACGGCTCCTTGTGATATTCGAGCGGCATCTGGGGCTTGTGCTCTTCGTTTTGCTGATCTGGTTGTCGGTCGCAATAATGGCCGAGGCCACGCCATTTTCGTCAAGACGTTTCATTCTTGAACTGGTCGGAACCATCTCGACGGCTTGGCTGGCTATTTCTCTCGTATCCCGGCTGATACGAAACAAGCTCTTACGCAGGATCATCAGCTGGTCGGTTACCGTTTATGCAACTCTCTATTTCTTGGGGGTGATAGAACAGGCGACCGCAATGCTCGACAGTATTGCGATAGAACTTGGCAGCTTTCGTCTGTCTTTGCTGACGACGCTGAACGCCATCGTTGCCCTAGCTTTTTTAACCGCGGGTGCTCGGCTCTTGGCACGTGTGGCTGAGCGACAAATCACATCCAACCCAGATATTTCGCCTTCGATGCAAGTCCTGTCGGTGAAATTCCTGCAGGTCGTGTTGTATGGCATAGCCATCGTCGTTGGGCTGCGATTTGTCGGCTTTGACCTGACCGCGTTTACGATTTTTTCCGGGGCCGTCGGCGTCGGGCTTGGCTTCGGGCTACAAAAAGTGGTGTCCAACCTCGTCTCCGGCGTCATAATTCTGCTCGATAAGTCCGTTAAGCCCGGCGACGTTATCACACTAGGTGAGACCTTTGGCTGGATAAACTCTCTGGGTGCCCGCTACGTTAGCGTCGTTACACGCGATGGACGGGAATACTTGATACCCAACGAAGACCTAATCACCGGCCAAGTTGTGAATTGGTCGCATTCAGACCAGCTTGTGCGTCTCGACATATATTTTGGCGTATCCTACGCAGACGATCCCCATCTGGTGCGCCGCATCGCGGTGGACGCGGCGGGTAGCGTTGCGCGCGTCCTGGCGTCACCCCAATCCGTATGCCACATTGTTAGCTTCGGAGACAGCTCAATAGACTACATTTTGCGGTTCTGGATAAGTGATCCGACCGGCGGGCTCACTAATGTCCGCGGCAATGTCTATCTCGCCCTGTGGGACGCGTTTAAGGATCACGGGATATCCATTCCCTATCCGCAGAGGGAAGTGCGCATACTAGATAAGCCCTCGGGTGAGGCGTCTCAGTCTAACGAGAGATAGGCATGCTGCCTCAGCCCCTAGTATGAAGACGCATAGTGTCCAATTAGTCGTCTGTATCGGGCTCAACGCAGTCATCTGACGTATTTTCTCAGATGACCGAGTAGCGGCTTTGAGCGGACTTTTACACCCGAAAACTCGGAGTTGCGAACAGGAACGACCGCTCTCACCAAAGCGGTCGCTCTCCCAAATCTTGGCTACGACCAGCTTGCGGACAAAACGGACCTACGAAGCTAGGTAAAATTCGGGCTGCCCAACATAGTCCAAGCTAACTAGAAACGAGTAAACCTTCGGATTGGACGAGGATTACCGCGGTGGTGATTAAACAAATGCTGTTCAGGAGAATTGTCGCTTCGGAAACGAGTTTAGCTGTCAGGCTACGCCTTACCTCCGATACTGCTACCTTCGGCAATACTGCAAAGCAGCCGGCACATTCTTGCCGCAGAATTTCCATCAACAAGCCCAAAAAGCGTCCCACGATGGCAAATTCAAGGCAGGTTCGTGATGGTCTGTTTCGAAGGTTTGAAACTTATCCGACGTTCAATTGCGTGAGCATACTCGGGAGCTCAGAAAACTAAGCCTACCCCGTCCCTATAGGAGAAAGGAAAAGATAGACACAGCTTTCCGCCCTCAAATCGAAATCGGCCATAGGCGTTGTTTTAGCACCTGTTTTTCCAACGAGCATTAGAACTCGAGAAGCTGTTCCCTAACGCACAGAATGGGACTACACGCTTCCAGTTGGACAACAAAGCAGATAACGCGCTGCGGCCAGATTGCTCAATATCAGAGGCGACTAACTACGGTGGTGTCACAGTCATTGAACTGGATATCGAAGAGGCGACGCTGAACGCGCACTCCTTGGCGGCCATTTTCATCTTCTCGATTCTCTATTCGGAAACTGAGAAGGCACCGGTTGATTTCTAGAACCTGATCCAAAGCCAGATCTTGCCCAGATAGTCTGAGAGCGAGAAGCAACGTTTTTTTTAACGAGTGGCATTGAAACAACTTTGAAATCGGAGAGTTTACATGTCCAAAGCAATAAATCTAAATCCCCATCACGGGGGCGCAGGGCGCCACCCAACTAGAGACTTCCTTGATACGCTGAGCGGTCACGACGATCCAGGCAAGTTCGGAAGAATGTTCCCGACCCTGCCGCCGTTGACAGTGAGTGAGGATGCGTTAACCGCCTTGGCGACGGCCATGCTGGATAACGAAGACGTAACGGGCGACAATACAAACATTCCGGCAGGATTCACCTACCTTGGCCAATTCATCGATCACGATATCACGCTGGACCTGACCTCGTTGGGCGAGAAGATGCGCGATCCAACGGGCATCCAGAATTTCAGGAGCCCAAGTCTGGACCTCGACAGCCTCTATGGCAGAGGGCCTGATGGAAGCCCGCACATGTACGCGCGCAATACCAACGGCAAATTCCTGATCGGGCGAAATGTGTCCGTCGATTTTGGTGGTGTCGTTGGAGACTTCCGAAACGATTTGCCCCGGAGCCCAGAGGGCCACGCATTAATCGGTGACCACAGGAACGACGAGAATTTGTTGGTGGCGCAGACTCACCTCGCGTTCCTTAAGTTTCACAACGCTGTAATAGACTTGCTGGCAGACCAAGGGGTTGATGATTCAGCACTGTTCGCAGAGGCTAGGAAACAAGTTACCTGGCACTACCAATGGATCGTCCTTCACGATTTCCTCGGCCGACTGACTATGCCAGGCATGGTCGACAAAATCCTCCACGAAGGCCGCAAATTCTATCGGTTCAAGAAGTTCCCCTACATGCCTGTCGAATTCTCGGGTGCAGCTTACCGATTGGGTCATAGTCAGGTACGTCAGCGCTACAATCACAATCGGATTTTCTCCGATATCGGATTTGACCTGCTCTTCGGTTTCACTGGCCTTTCTGGTCAAATCATTGGTGATTTGGCGCCCGAGCCGCCAACAGGGCCGTTGCCAATATCGCGCTTGCCGAGCAACTGGATCATCGACTGGCGACAATTCCACGAGGTCGACGCTGGAGTGACACCCCAATCCACACGGAAACTCGACGCTTTTCTATCATCTGAACTGCATTCCCTGCCAAACGGAGCGAACCTCGCCTTCCTCAACTTGCGGCGAGGTGTGCAACTCGGTCTACCATCAGGTCAGTCGGTCGCGGAAGCGATGGGTATTTCGGATCCGATCACAGCCGCCGAACTTGCAAGCGGACCTGACGGTGCCATCCTTTCAAGCCACGGTATGCATACTCAAACGCCCCTATGGTATTACGTGCTAAAAGAAGCACAGATAAAGGAAGGTGGCGACCGCCTTGGACCGGTGGGCTCAACTATTGTTGCGGAAGTGCTCGTCGGTCTCGTTCATGGCGATCATCAGTCTTACTTATGGCAGCAGGGCCCCGGCTGGAAACCAACTCTGCCGTCACAAACGCCAGGAGACTTTACGATGGCAGACATGCTGCGGTTCGTAGACGACATCAATCCAATAGGAGACTAATTGACGCGACGAGTTATGCGCCGCGTGTCATGGTGGCGGTAGGCTTTCTTGGCATAGCGGCCACAGAACAGTGCGATTCAAACCCGGCGAAGCTAACTTCGCCGGGGACCAAGAACCCTAATGGCCGCCAGCTCCAGAAATCCACAAAGTAGAGATATTGTTTAAAACTCTGAAGGCGGAAAAGCGCTTCGAAAATCCGGATTCCTACCGCACAAATCCAGCATCTTCCAAGAGAGCTTCGAGAGACGCTGACATGGGACCACGGCAAAGAACTGGCCGATCACAAGAGCCTGACCTTGGCGACCGATCTCGACATCTACTTCTGCGATCCCCACAGCCCCTTGCAACGCGGCACCAACGAGAACACTGACCGCCTCCTGCGCCAGTACTTCCCGAAAGGTACTGACCTCTCCGTGCACACCCATGAGCATCTCGATGGCGTCGCCCGCGAACTCAACGAGCGGCCAAGAAAGACCTTGAATTACTTCTCACCCGCAGAGAAGTTCGAAGAGTGTGTTG
>NZ_JBXWSJ010000072.1:0-17008 GCF_059613365.1 Ruegeria sp. BHSA163 | reverse complement strand
AACCTGATCACGGTGTTACCGTTGTCTTTATCGAGCTACCTAATACAAAGATCGAACTTCTGTATCCATTGGGTGAAAACAGCCCGATAAACGGATTCCTTGAAAAGAACCCTTCAGGTGGTATCCACCATGTCTGCTATGAAGTTGAAGATATCATTGCGGCCCGCGATCACTTGAAGGAAACAGGCGCCCGCGTTTTGGGTTCAGACGAGCCGAAAATTGGTGCGCATGGTAAACCTGTACTCTTCCTGCATCCCAAGGACTTTAATGGTTGCTTGGTCGAGTTGGAGCAAGTCTGAGGTGGGCCGATGACAATAACCGCTGCACTGGTTCTTTTTGCTGTTATTTGGTTTCTGACCCTTTTAGTGGTCTTGCCGGTGCGGATCAAAACACAGGGTGATCTGGGCGATATTGTACCTGGCACGCACGCCGGAGCACCCGAAGTTCACCATCTAAAAAAGAAAATCTGGATCACAACTGGAATATCATTGGTGTTATGGGCGATTATCACCGGAGTTATTCTGTCCGGTTTAATCTCTGTTCGCGATTTCGACTGGCTCAACCAACTTGAGCCACGTGATTAAGCCCTAGACGTGAGTGTCCGACAACTTGTGATAGATATGTGTGAAAGTCGCTGCGCCGATGACAGGGATCACGAGGTTCAGCAACGGCACGGATAATGGGATCGCCATTAACGTTCCCGCTAGCCATATAGTCGTAGAATGTTTGGCGCGCAGTTTCTGCGCTCCTTCGCGTCCAAGCCGTCTCATTGCGGCCAGGGTGAAGTATTCGCGGCCCAGAAGAAATCCATTCATAGCCCAAAAGATGAAAGGCGCAAACGGCGGGAACATCGCATAGAAAATTAATGCCAAAAGGTTCGCCACGATTAAAACGCCAAGAAAGATTATCGTGTCCCACAAGGCGTCACCGATGGGAACAGGCGATACTTGGGGAAGGTTTGGGTAATACCGATCCTCTACAGCTTGCGCTACTTCGTCTAGAAACATCGAAGTGATGGCAGACGCTACGGGTACCATAAGAAAAATGGGTAAAATCAAAACCAGTACGATGCCAGAATAGTTCAGTACATCGTTTAGCCATGGCACGGCTCCAATGAAGGGCAAGGAAATTTCGCTTCCTGACCAGATATTGATCAACCAGATTGCACCGGCACAAGCAATAATCAACAATAACAGGGTCAAGCCGACGCCCCGCATAAGGACGCCCCGGAATCTAGGATCACCGATCTGGCCAAGCGCCGAAAAAAAAGCGTTCAGTACGATCATTCAGACACCCACTGTGTGAGTGCTGAAACATCTGGACGGGGTCGTTCGGGCGGTGACACGCTTTCAGTTGCGATGTGGATAAACCCGGCAACGCGTTCATTTTCAGCCAATCCCAATCCTTTTTTGCAAAACTCCCGGTCGTGTGCCTGCCAGCCAGATAGCCAATTTGCCCCCCATCCAGCGGCCAGAGCCGCGTTCAGCAACGCCAGACAAACGGCTCCGGCCGAGTATGTTTGTTCAATCGCGGGTATCTTTTCAGAAGGTTTTTGAACCTCGATGACAGTCACGGCCAGAAGACCCATATCGAACTGACTGCGAGCCTTGGCGATCTCTTCTGCGTTTTTACCCATAGCTGCAGCCCGGTTTTCCGTCAGATCGGCAAGCCTTTGCAAAGCGCCAATTTCTAAAACAACAAAGCGCCACGGCTCTAATTTGCCGTGATCCGGACTACGCGCGGCAGCTGTTAAAAGCGGAAGCAACTGTTCACGGTTAGGCGCAGGAGCGACCAGCGTCTTAGCCGGGCGTGACCGGCGCGACTGCAGAAAGTCCAACGCTGCAGGGTTCTTCAAGGACATATGTTAACTTTCTTCACATGGGCGGTGCTTATCTCGGCCCGTAGGGTCATATTTTCAAGGGCAGACTGGTAGGAATGGCAAATCAATTGCAACATCAAACCGGAAAACAGGAGTTCGAGTTGAACATCTTGCCCAGTTTGTGTTGTACCTAAATGTCCTGACGGTCCGTTTCGCGAATCTGATAAACACCCTCCGGCAAGTCCAGAGCTGCAGCGAGGTCACGAACCTGCTCAGGCGAAAGGGTGATCTTTTGAACCTTGTCCGTTCTTGGATCCAGTTGTTCAATCGTTACGCACTCGGCAAAGCTGTTGATGACAATGTCTTCTTGCAAAGGCTTTGTGCCTTCGTCCACCAATGTGATGACTGTCGAGTCGAATTCATGCTCAATTGAAAACATGGCCCCACAGTGCCGATACAAATAGGGCATTGCAACCCGTTGTATTTCATTTCGCCAGTGGAACAACAAAGATTGCAACGTTATAGTAGCCTGCCGGAGAGATCGACTGAAAGGATTTGCTCATGCGCCGTCTCGCCCTGACGTTGGTTCTTGCTCTGGCGGCATGTGAATCTGCTTATGTCGAAGCCATCCCTTCGTCAGAATGGACACCAAAATCCTCAGAATCGCAGGAGCTGGCCGCGTCGTTCAACCAAGTCAGCAAGTCAGTGGCTGAAGCTTCGCGAACCGAATGCCGCCGCCGGACCCGAGCCGTCAATTGTGATTTCATGATTCTCATTGATCTGGACCGACGCGCGTCGGCAAATGCGTTTCAGACGCTGGACGAAAATGGACGCCCATTGATCATTTTCACTCAGGCCATGATTGAGTCCACACAAAACGCGGATGAGATTGCATTTGTCATGGGTCATGAAGCGGCTCATCATATTCTGGGACACATTGCCCGTCAGGCTGAAAACGCTCGGGAAAGCGCAATTATCTTTGGAGATCTTGCGCGACGTCAAGGCGAAGACGCGGCAGGCATCGAACGAGCCCAACAATTGGGCGCAGAGGTGGGTGCGCAATATTATTCTCGGGCCTTCGAATTGGAAGCTGATCAACTTGGAACGATTATCACAAATGCGGCAGGATATAATCCTTTGATTGGATTGAAATTCTTCCAACGAATTCCGGACCCGGGCGATCGATTCCTGGCCTCACACCCGCCAAATGCTGAACGGGTGCAGGTCGTTCTGGATACGTCTGCCAAACTTGGGCTTACCAGATGACGACGCTGACGTGTCTGGGTGTGGTTTTAACTGATCGTGGATCGAAATATGCGGTTTCCGGCGGAAAGGTGAAGAGCCGTGAACAAATCGACGCGATGCTGGCCGAACTCAAATCCGACAAGGCGTATTCAAAAGCCACGCATAACTCTTGGGCCGCGGTATTGCCCGCAGGGTCGTTAAAAGCCGACGACGGAGAGGCCGGCGCGGGGATGGTAATCCTTCGAATGATGGAGCGCGCAGAACTCAGTGAGCATTTGATCATCGTAACTCGCTGGTACGGAGGAAAAAAATTGGGCGGCGACAGGTTTCGTCGTGTACAGGACGCAACGCGAGCCTATCTGGACAACCTGGGATGACGATTTTGACCTGTGTCAAGGGCACGAGACACTGAAAGTAATAGCCTTTCCCAAAGCGTGTTACGGAAAGGAGGTCTCATGTCGGACCGCGAACTGTTGAAACGCCACGCAGCGCTTGTTGACCAAATGGCCGACCGATTAGGGGTGGACCTACAAGAGGCGGCTATCGCTGGCGCTGTAGCGATGGATGAGATTTCTGATGCGGTATTGAGGTGCACGAAATGCGCGAACCCCGTTCATTGTGAAAGTCTTTTGGCACAGCCTGTCAATATAGACCATTCGCCGGAATACTGTCGCAATCGCGATCTACTGCGCAGGCTACGACCCTGATGTCGGCGGAAAAAATGCGAAAGCTCGGGCAGATCATGCCTCACCTGCGTTTAGTATTGCGTATGGGGCAAACTACCGGGATTGACCTTGCTGCCGCTCATCGTGAAGGAATTCTTGGTCACGATGATTGGGCTGAAATGGTGCAATCATGCCGTAAATGCGAATGGGCGAGTGGCTGTCCGGAATGGTTGAACCGAAACGATTTAGCGTCAGATGCGCCCCAAACTTGCCCTAACCGGGAAAGGTTGGCTGCACTAAAATCCAAAAAATCGAAAGCAAACTGATGGTTCCCAGTCCACTCGATGAAGCCGAGAAACACTTTTGGCTTACCCGTTCTGTTGCGCGTTGCATGGGGGTATCGTTCACCGATGCGATTGCGGAAGGCAGGTTAAAGGCTGATGGTTTTGCTGAATTGGTGGCGCGCTGCCAACACTCAGGTTGTAGCGAAAAGTGCTACTTCTGGCTGGCCAAGCAGCAGGCGCGGGCACAGGCCGCGCCTGAATTTTGCGTCAACGCAAAGGATCTGAACGCGCTGAACTAACCAAGATCAAAGCTTGGAGTGGCCGCCGTCACATAACGGCGCGTTGGCGCTGTGTTTGCAACCGCAAAAAAACACTTTCTTGCTGGCTTCTGCTGAAAATTTGACGGGTTCAATGCCTGATCCTTTGTGCGAACCGTCACAAAATGGCTGCCGTTTAGATTTGCCACATGCGCACCAGAAATAGGTTTTTCCCTCAGTTACCTCGATGGGATAGGGTGCCTTTTGGGCAATGGTCGGGGATTCTGACATATGGCTGCTCCGTTCTTCGCTGATGTCGTTTCAACACCCTAACGCAGTCTGTATCAAACGGCAGCCTGCCTTCGGTGAATCATACCAAAGTGCATAATTGCAGCGCTGTTTCGCTTTAAATCACAGATACGTTATCAACGCTGTTGCCAGACCGCTATCTTAGCCGTATCCTGATTTCGGCCCCGAAAAACTGGGCAATATCAGAAAAGTAATAGAGGACTGACGGACATGAAACTCAAATTCGCTGCTATCTGCGCCACGGCTGTAGTTCTGACCGCTTGCTCGCAGCAAGAGGAACCGACCCCGGTTTATATCACTCCTGAATATGATAAATACGGCACACCTAGCTGTCCGGCAGGTTATGGCCTGGCCACAACAGAGGCTGGTCAGACCGTATGTAACCCGGTCACACAATAATTTTAATTCAGGCGGCCCATTCTTGGGCCGCCCGTTTTCTTAGGATCGTAAAGCCGCCCAACGGGCGGTTTTTTCTTCACATTTTTAACCGAACAGGCGATTTTCCGCCAATTCAAAATGCGGGAGCCAGCACATGCGCAACTTCTTTGTGCGACTGCACCACCGAACCCGGTGGAGCTGGCAGGGCCTTGTTGCAACTTACCGGGAAGAATATTCGTTTCGGGTTTGGGTATGGGCTAACCTGGTCTCGGCGACTTTGGCCTTCTGGTTACCGATTGGCAGCAGTGCACGGACATTAATCCTTGTGCTGGGACTGATGGTTCTTGTGTCCGAATTGTTCAACACCGCGATTGAGCGGGCAGTCGATCATACTTCTACTGACCATAGTAAACTTGCCGGCCAAGCTAAGGACGCCGCCAGCGCGGCAGTGGCATTGACGGCTGTTTCAGCAGGAATCGCCTGGGCACTAGCCATAATCCAACTAATCTGATCGGTGCGGTTATGACTTTGGGGAAATCCGCCCCCACAAGTCATATTCGCCAGCCTCGTCAACTTCGACAGTTACAATATCGCCCGGTTTCAACGACCCGAAGCCCTCATCAATAAAAAGATTGCCGTCGATTTCCGGAGCGTCCGATTTGGTCCGGCATGTGGCGGCCTCTTCGTCAATGTCGTCCACGATTACCTCAATGGTTTTGCCGACTTTAGCTGCAAGCTTGGCCTCGGATATGGCTTGGGCCTTTTCCATGAAGCGTTCCCAGCGGTCTTGCTTGACCTCGGGTGCAATGTGATCGGGGAGGTCATTTGATCGGGCACCAGCAACATTTTCGTACTGGAAACATCCCACGCGATCTAACTGGGCCTCATCCATCCAATCCAGTAATGTTTGAAACTCGGCCTCTGTTTCCCCCGGGTAGCCAACAATAAAGGTCGATCGCAACGTAATATCCGGGCAATCCCCACGCCACGCGGTAATCTCATCCAATGTCTTGGCGGCTGCAGCAGGGCGCGCCATGCGTTTCAGAACATCGGGATGAGCGTGTTGAAACGGAATATCCAGATAAGGCAGCACATTGCATCCCGCGTCCGCCATTAACGGTATCAGATCCCGCACATGGGGATAAGGATAGACGTAATGCAGCCTCACCCATGCGTCCAGCTGACCCAGCTCTCGAGCCAAATCCGTGATGTGGCTTCGTACGTCGTGATCTTTCCAAGGGTTGATGTCGTATTTCCGGTCCAAACCGTAGGCCGATGTATCCTGAGATATCACCAAAAGCTCGCGCACGCCGCTGTCGACCAGCTTTTCCGCCTCACGCAATACCGCATGGGCTGGCCTACTGACCAACTTGCCGCGCATATCAGGAATAATGCAGAACTTGCACTTGTGGTTGCAGCCTTCTGAAATTTTCAAGTAACTGTAATGGCGTGGTGTAAGTTTCACCCCAGAGGCAGGAAGCAGATCGACAAAGGGGTTTGGATCAGGTGGAACCGCAGCGTGTACGGCATCCAGCACCTGTTCATATTGGTGCGGGCCAGTTACAGCCAATATGCGAGGGTGGTGTTCCCGGATGTAATCCGGCTCGGCGCCCAAGCAGCCGGTAACGATAACTTTGCCGTTTTCCGCCAACGCTTCACCAATGGCGTCTAGGGATTCTGCCTTTGCACTGTCAAGAAATCCGCATGTGTTTACTATTACGGCATCTGCACCTGCGTAATCAGGGGAAATACCGTATCCTTCTGCGCGAAGCCGGGTCAGAATTCGTTCACTGTCCACCAGTGCCTTGGGGCATCCAAGGGACACCATTCCAAGCGTAGGTTGACCGCGACGCGGAGTATCGGTGATCTGCGCAGCAGGCGCGAGGTCGGGGCGAAGGTTTGGCGGGTTTGTCGTCATGGCGCGGCGTATAGAGGGGAAAGCTTCCCCTTGCAAATATCACTTTTTGAGGGCTGACTTAAATCAGAGCAGAAAAGCCGAACAAGGCAGGTGGCAGCTATGAAGTGGTTGGTAAGACTCCTTTTCATTTTTGCAGCAGTTTTCGGATTGATCATCGGTGCCCTGCTGTTGATGCCTGCGGATAAACTTGGAGCTATTCTCGCAGAACAGGTAAAAGCCAGTACCGGGCGTGAACTGACACTTTCAGGCGATGTCCATCTGTCCTTCTGGCCTGTACTTGGGATGGAAACCGGTCCCGTTACCTTTAGCAACGCCCCCTGGGCCGGCTCCGAGCCGATGTTAAGTGCCAAAAGCTTGTCTGTCGGTGTAGATGCTTTGGCACTTTTTTCTGGTGAAATGCGCGTTAAGCGAGTGATCGCTGAAAGCCCGGTTATACGGCTCGAAATATCTGACGGTCGAGGAAATTGGGTTTTGGGGAATGTCGCTTCGGCTAAACAAGGCTCTGACAGCACAGGGTCGTCACAACAATCTGAAACAGCGCAAATCACGCTGGAACGTCTAGAGTTTTCAGACGCCAGGCTGATCTACCTTGAGAATGGCAAGGTGAGTATGGATTTTGTCGATGTTGATCTGTATGCCAGCTGGCCACAGGTATCGGCACCTATGGATTTGCAGGCCCAGATGCCGGTTCCTGGCGGCGCTGTTCAGGTCGATATGAAGATTCCAGACTTGCCAGCATTTTCATCTGGTGTTGTCACGCCGTTGCAGGTGGGCCTGCTTGCCCCTGGTGGAGATATTGGTTTCGAAGGGCGCGTGAATCTTGCGGGTGAAATGGACGGAAACGTAGACATTATTGCGAACGACACCCACAAGATGCTTGCTGCGTTTGGTCAGGGTGGAGTTGTCGTGCCTAGGGGCCTTGGCAGGATTGCGAAAATCGACGGGCAGATGACTTACACCCGAGATGGCCGAATTTCCCTGCGGGGCATGACGGCACAATTAGACGATAACCGCTTGAACGGTGAAGCAGACATTGTGATTTCCAACCCACCGCAAGTGACAGCGCGCCTGAATACGCGCAATCTGGACCTGTCGAAGGTCAGCGACACCAATACCATTGGCAGTACATCCGGTTCAGCATCCAAAAGCGAATCAAGTGATAAGTGGTCTACTGACCCCATCGATGCCTCTGCACTATCTCTGGCGAATGCCTCGATCCGGTTACAGGCGGAATCTATAGCTGTCCCCGGCATAACGTTTGGCCAAAGCGATCTTACGCTTGATCTTGAACGCTCCCGCGCCGTCCTGAAAATGCATCCCGCATCACTGTTCTCAGGTCAGCTAAACGGACAAGTCGTTGCTAACAACCGCAATGGCCTGTCGGTTGGCGGCGATTTGAATGCCAAGAATATCGACCTCAAAGAAGCGTTGGAAACGCTTGGTGACATCAAGCGCCTGTCTGGCAAGGCATCTGGCTCGCTACAGTTTCTTGGCGTCGGTCAAACCGAAGAACAAATAATGCGATCCTTGAGTGGCAAAGGCGATATCGACGTCGGCAAAGGAGTCATATCCGGCGTGGACCTGGACCGATTGATGGGGCGAGGGAGTGGATCAGGGGGGACCACAGTTTTCAACAGCTTAACTGCAAGTTTTTCAATGAAAGATGGGGACCTTAAAAACGACGACCTTTTAATGAAGCTGGACAACTTCAGGGCAGACGGAAAAGGGCGTGTCGGGCTCGGCGCCCGTGATATCGACTATGTGTTCACTCCTGTCGCCCTGCGTGCGAATTCAGGCGACGGTATTTCGGTGCCAGTGCGCATCGTCGGACCATGGAGCAACCCGTCGATCAAGCCTGACCTGACAAAAGTTATCGAAGCCGCGGCTGAGGGTAAGGTCAAAGAACTCGAAGATGATGCTAAGCAAAAAGTACTAAAAAAAGTGGGCAACGAACTCGACGCTACAATCACCAAAACTGATCAGGTTGAGGACGCCCTCAAGAAAAAGCTAGAAGATGAGGCCAAGAAGGGGCTTTTGAAGTTGCTGGGCGGCGACTAATGACCAATTGGGGCGCAAATTGCGCCCCGCTTGCCAGCTTCAAATGCTTTGATCATAGTCGCCGACGCCCGGCTCTGTCCGTATCACAGCGTCGATCTCAGCAAAGATTTCGCGCATTTCCTGTTCACTTTCGCTGCTTTCGCAAACAACAACCAGGTTCGGAGTGTTGGACGAAGCACGTACCAGACCCCAACTGCCGTTGTCCAATATGACTCGAGCCCCATTTACGGTCACGACTTCTTTGATCCCGCGCCCTGCGAAACTCTCTCCGGCGTTGGCTTTTTCCACGAGTTTATCGACCAGTCTTTTCAGAATATCGTATTTCTCGGTGTCGGCAGCGAAAGGAGACATTGTCGGGGTCGACCAAGTTTTCGGCAGCGCCTTTCGCAGATCAGACATACTTTGGTGCGGGTTACGATCCATAAGCTTACATATCTCAACGGCCACACGCATGCCGCAGTCGTAACCGCGCCCTATGGGCTCGGCCAGAAAATAGTGTCCCGATTTCTCAAATCCTGCCAGCGCACCAATTTCCTTCACCCGCCGCTTCATGTGGCTGTGGCCGGTTTTCCAATAGTCGGCTTTGACTCCGTTCGCTTTCAATTCAGGATCGCTCGCAAACAATCCGGTTGATTTAACATCGGCCACAAAGGTTGAGTTGGGGTGCAGCTTGGCCAGATCCCGTGCCATGATGACACCTACCTTGTCGGCAAATATCTCTTCGCCCTCGTCATCTACAACGCCACAACGGTCGCCGTCTCCGTCAAATCCTAGCGCAAGATCGGCGCCGCTTGATTTGACCGTTTCAGCCATGTCGTGAAGCATCTCCATGGCCTCGGGGTTTGGATTGTAGTGTGGGAACGTGTAGTCCAGCCGGTTGTGGCTGGGAACGACTTCGACACCCATCCGCTCAAAAATCTCAGGCGCAAAAGCCGAGGCTGTGCCGTTGCCTGTAGCGCAGACAACCTTGAGCGGTCTGGACATTTTGAAATCTCCGACCAAGTCGTCGATATAAGCCTCTTTTACCCCATCGACAAATTCGTAAGATCCCCCTTCGCGGGCAACGCCTTCTCCGTTCAGGACGATGTCCCGCAGTTCCGACATCTCGTCCGGTCCGTGTGTCAATGGTCGGTCGAACCCCATCTTTACACCTGTCCAGCCGTTTGGATTATGGCTGGCTGTCACCATGGCGACCGCAGGCACGTCCAGATGGAATTGCGCAAAATAGGCCATGGGGCTGAGGGCGGGCCCGATATCCTTAACCTGGATTCCAGCCTTCATGAGCCCGAGAATAAGCGCGTTTTTTACAGAAAGAGAATAATCGCGATAATCGTTTGCCACCGCAATGACGGGGGCTATGCCGCGTCTGTGCATCTGGGTACCCAACCCTAAACCAAGGGCAGTCATGCCGGGCAAGTTTATTTCGTCAGGGTATTTCCAACGCGCGTCGTATTCACGAAAACCGGTTGGTTTGATCATCGGGTCGCGCAGAAAGTTCCAGGTGTTTGGGCTCACCTCGGGTATTGGTTTGGGCATAACAATTCTCAATCTTTAAATTTTTACAGGGTTAGCTTTGGCAAGCGCATCAAAACGCATCAATATGTCAATTAATTGGCCCATCTGATCTAGTGGGATCATGTTCGGCCCGTCAGAAGGAGCATTGTCGGGATCTTGATGCGTTTCGATAAATACTGCTCCAACTCCTAACGATACTGCCGCGCGGGCCATCACCGGCGCAAACTCGCGCTGGCCGCCGGAGGAACCTCCTTGACCTCCGGGTTGCTGTACGGAATGCGTTGCATCCATCACAACTGGGTATCCGGTCTGGGCCATCTGCGGCAGCGACCGCATATCGGCAACGAGGGTGTTGTAGCCAAAAGACGTCCCACGTTCGGTCAACAAGATGTTCTGATTGCCCGTGCTCTCGATTTTCGAGATAATGTTCGGCATCTCCCAAGGTGCAAGAAACTGCCCTTTTTTGACGTTGATGACGGCCCCAGTATTGCCTGCCGCCAATAGCATATCCGTCTGTCGGCACAGGAAAGCGGGGATTTGCAGCACATCAACGGTCTCAGCCGCGATGGCGCATTGGGCCTCGGTATGCACATCGGTCAAAACCGGAACGCCGATGGTCTTGCGGATGTCGTCCAGAACCTTCAGCCCTGCATCGATTCCCATGCCGCGTTTACCGGACAGAGAGGTGCGGTTAGCCTTATCAAAGGAGGCTTTGAATACATACTGCGCGCCCGCAGCGTCACAGGCTTCTTTCATGGTGCCCGCAATCATCTGGGCGTGGTCCGCTGTCTCAAGCTGGCAGGGACCAGCGATAATGGTCAGTGGAAGGTCGTTACCGACGGTAAGATCGGCGATTTTTACATGTTTCATTTGTTTTACGAAGATACCTGTTCTCGAAGGACCGACGCAGTAAGCGAGATCATGAGGTAGATACCAGCAAACAACAAGAATGCCAAAATCGTATTTTCGAACTTCCGCGGATAACCGGCCTCTTGGCTGGCCACCGGGTTCACTGACACGGTCAGGTAACGGACCTTTCGGTTTGCCTCGGTGCGTGTTGTTTCCACTTGTTGCAAGGCAGATTGCAACATCATGTCACGCGCGGCCAGATCAGCCTGAGCCATTTGAATCCGTACGTTTAGTCGCGCAAGCGAGTTTTCCCCAGCCGATACATCCAGCATTTCTGCATTAAGCTCGTTGAGAACCGCCTGTAGGCGTTCAATATCGGCCTGAACACCCTCTACTTTGGCCTGATTGGGCCGCAAGTTGTCCAGTAACGCCGCAAGTTGCAGTTCTTTGTCTTGAAGTTGGATCTCGAATTGATCGATGCGTGCTCGCAAGCTGGCGATCACGCTTTGTGGGTCCAATACTGCCCCTTGAAGCTGCAACTCAATGAGATCTTCTTGCGCTCTCCTGCGGGCATCTTGCGCGTCTTCAAAGCTTTTCATAGCCTCGCGCATCTGGTCTTCGCGTTTGAGCACGGACAACGCATTAATCGTCTCTTCGGCATACTGGATAAGTCGTCGTGACACTTCGACCGAATATTCAGGATCTGGCGTTGCGACTTCCATTCGGACAATTCCATCCGAGGGATCATATCCAATAGTCACCATTTTTTTATAGAGCTTGTGGGTTTCCTCGAGGGAAGCATCAGGTGACAGGCGTTGAATCGGGTCGATCCATTCCTGTTTGAACACCTCATCAAATCCGGTGTCGCGGTTCAACCGCTCCAATGCATCTTTGGATTCCAGAAACTCCTGGCTCGCAACCGAATCCTGTGCAGTGGCGTATTGAGTTCCGGACAGGAAACCGCCAATTGCCCCGGCTGCGCCGTCCGCTTGCAAGATCGAAAATGCTGACGAGCTGGCATACATCGGAGTGGCAACGCGATAAAAGTAGTAGCCCACCAAAAGCGTAGGAAGCATCACAAAGACAGCCAGCCGAGCGAACATAGTAAGCAGCTTGCGCCGCCGGCGTCGCGCAATGTCTTTTTGAATTTGACCGATTTCGTACTCCCGCCTCTCTGAGGGCGAAAGTTCTGGTCCGGGCAGGTTGTCTTTGGGGTCCTCGGTGATTTGCGGAAGTAAGACCTTAACCTTACCGGAATCCGGTGTGGGTTGATCGTTGGCGGCCAGTTCCAGAAGATTAGCCCTTTGAAAAGGATCCAGCCCTATCTGCCTGAGCAAGCGTACCGCGTCATAGTCAGAGTTGGCAGACAGACCGTTCTTTTTCGCTAGTCGCCTTGCGACGCGTAATTGCCGGCCAGTCAAACCTTCGCGCTTAATTTCGTCAATATTGGTGGACGATCCGGTATCTTCTTTTATTCCGTTACCTTGAGTCGCGCGCCGAATCCGGTCAATCGCGTCCGAGCGCGCCTCGGCGGTGCCTTCGCCGCCGGGCGATCGATTGGGGTTATACTTTTTAGCCTTGGGTTTGGTAGTCATAAAGCTGCTTTGCCTCTTCCAAGGTTTCAAACATGTACAATTGCCCGTCTACAAGAACCGCTGCTTGCCGGGCAAATTTTTCCAAAGTCTTTGGGTTGTGGGAAACGATCACCAAAGTCGTGGTGCGTAACCTCTCGCGAAGAATGTCCCCGGCTTTTTTATTGAATTCGACATCGGTGGTCGATGGCATCCCTTCATCAATAAGGTACATGTCGAAATCCAGCGCCAACATCAGGGCGAAAGTGAACCGAGCTTTCATACCTGACGAATAAGTACCAAGCGGTTGGTCGAAATACTCGCCGAGGTTACATAGCCATCTGCAATAGGCTTCGACGTAATCGGGATCCATACCATAGATATTTGCGATATAGCGCGCGTTTTCCAATGCCGACAAACGCTTAGCCACGCCTCCTGTGAAACCCATTGGAAAGGACACTCGACAGTCGCGCCGGATCACGCCTTCATCGGGTTTCTCAAGGCCGGCCATCATGTTGATCAACGTGGTTTTTCCGGTTCCATTTGGTGCCAGCACCCCAAGTGAAGACCCCAGATCCACGCGAAATGAAACCCTGTCCAGAATTACCTTGCGGCGGGTTCCGGTCCAGAATGACTTGCTGACATTTTCAAATTCCAGCATGCGCAGCCTGTATTCGCTCGTTCTTTGTCGGCTAGAAAGCGCGTCTTCTACCGATCTAGTTTGGATACATTATGCCGAAGTATGAAACAAATGATCAATGAGCATACACAGATCTTGCCTAATATGTGACCTATTGGCGAGTGTTACCCTATTGTTGGCCGACCCTCATTCAGAACATATTTAACCTAAATAACAGCAAATACGTTCTGGGAAATGGATGCGGACCCTGATCAAAGACATTGAAAACTGTAGGTTGTGCGCTGATCGATTTGCGAAAACGGCGACGGCCCACGAACCTCGCCCAGTGGTTTGGTTCACTCCCGGAACACCTATCTTGGTCGCGGGTCAGGCTCCCGGCGCACGCGTGCACGAGTCGGGCAGGCCGTTTACTGACCCTTCTGGTGATCGTCTGCGCGAGTGGCTGGGGTTGGATGAAAAGGCGTTTTACGACCGTTCTCTGGTATCAATCGTTCCAATGGCATTTTGCTTTCCCGGATATAATTCGCGCAATGCAGATTTACCGCCTCCTCCGATTTGCCGACGAACATGGCATGACAAAGTAATGTCCGCGATAGGGGATGTCCGTCTGACGGTTCTTGTTGGAGGCTATGCGCACAAGTATCACCTTGGCACCCAAACACCTGTAACGGATCTTGTGCGCAGGTGGCGAGACTATGCGCCGCGCGTCTTCGCCTTGCCACACCCGTCTTGGCGAAATACGGCATGGCTGAAGAAAAACCCGTGGTTCGAGGCGGATTTGTTGCCGGTTTTGCGTCAGCGGGTGCAAGAGGTTCTGAATGACTGAAGAAACAATACTGGATCAAGCCCATGCGGAAATGGAATCCGCTGAAACGAATGACGAGGCAAGATTGCGATTTTTTGAGCGGCTTGCCGACAGCGAGCTGTTTCTGTTGCTGACCGAAGAGGCCCGTGATGAAAACATATCCCCCGAATTATTTGACGTTGCGGATGGTCGCTTTGTGTTGGCATTTGATCGCGAAGACCGTCTGGCGCGCTTTGCGGGCCGGCCTGTTCCATATGTTGCTTTGTCCGGGCGAGCGCTGTCGACGATGCTTTCCGATCAAGGTATTGGTCTTGGCCTGAATCTGGATGTCGCGCGTTCATCAACGTTAATACCGCCCGAAGCATTGGCGTGGTTGACCGACACGCTGAAACATGGGCCGGAAGAAGTTCTTCAAAGGTTCAAGGAATTTCTGCCTCCAAAAGGTTTACCCGACAGGCTATTGCAGGCATTAGATATTAAATTGGCGTCGGCGACTGGTCTGGCCGTCTCAGCCTATTTGGCAGGCACAAAAACTGCTGCAGGTGGTCAAGGTCACCTGTTGGGTTTTGTGGCAGCTATTGAAGGCGCGGAACCTGCGCTGGCGCGGGCGGTGTCCGAGGCTTTGACGTTTTCCGGAGTTGAAGCCGGAGCACTTGACGTCGGTTTCTTCGATGCGGAGTCCCCAGCAGCGATTGCTTTGGCCAAGGTAGGACTGCGATTCGATCTGCCGCAACCTAAGGTCACTGAAATGGAAAGGGCCGCTCCGGGAAGAGATCCCGAGCGGCCCCCCATCTTAAAGTGACTGGAGCCAACTATCAGCCGGTGGGCTCTAGCTTGTCCTGTGTCCTGGTTTCAAAGTCGCCGGCATCATGACGTTCGTGCAGTTGTGTGTGCGGTGCGCCAAAAGTTCTGTTGACCATACGGCCCCGCTGAACTGCGGGCCGTGCATCTATGGCCTTGGCCCAGCGCATCACATTTTCATAGGATTCGACGTCCAGAAACTCTGCAGCGTCATACAGACGGCCTAGGACTAGCTGTCCGTACCACGGCCAGATGGCCATATCGGCGATGGTGTATTCCTCGCCAGCAACGTAGGTTTTGTCAGCTAGTTGACGGTCCAAAACGTCAAGTTGCCGTTTGGTTTCCATCGCAAATCGGTCAATTGGATATTGCCACTTCTCTGGCGCATAGGCGTAGAAATGCCCGAAGCCGCCACCTAGGTAAGGGGCGCTGCCCATCTGCCAAAAGACCCAATTCATCACTTCGGTCCGTTCCGGACCAGACTCGGGTAGGAAGACACCGAATTTTTCAGCCAGATGAAAAAGAATCGATGCGCTTTCGAAAACGCGGACAGGTTTTTCCCCAGAACGATCCCAAAGGGCTGGGATCTTGGAATTTGGGTTTGCTTCCACAAACCCTGACCCAAATTGATCACCGTCACCAATTTTTATTAGCCAGGCGTTGTATTCGGCTCCGGAATGCCCCAAGGCCAGCAGTTCCTCCAGCATGATAGTTACTTTAACCCCGTTGGGGGTCGCCAGCGAGTAAAGCTGCATCGGGTGTTTCCCGGTTGGCAGGTCCTTGTCATGAGTTGCCCCGGATATGGGGCGGTTGATCTTGGCAAATTGACCGCCGCTTTCACTGTCCCATGTCCAGACCTTTGGAGGGGTATAGTTGGATTCTTCGCTCATGTTGTGCGTTCCTTATCCTTGCCTTGTCGCTGGGTCGCTGTCGTGACAGCTAATATTGCAAGTGGCAAAGTCCAACCCCTGATCTTTCGTTGATTTTGTAACAAAGCATGCCCTCAGCCTCACGTTTTCTCGTGGGATGTCACAGGGGCGCGAGCGGTGCTTCGCGATTGCATGAAATCACTTATTGTTCGGATAGACCCGCAAATCGGGCGCCCTGAAACCGAATGGATATGAGGATTGTCACATGAAACATTTTGCGATTGCCGTAGCTGCAGCTCTGGCCTTTGCTGCGCCTGCATTTGCCGGAGATCAATACGTCGACGGTACTGGGTTCGCCATCTCGGGCTACGATGTCGTCTCTTACCGAAGCCTCGACCAGGTCCCGATTGGCCAGGCTCAGCCCGAGCCTGTTCGCGGTCGCACCGACATTACGGCCGAATACAACGGTGCGACTTGGGCATTCACTAGCGAGGAAAACCGAGAAAAATTTCTTGCGAATCCAGCCTATTATGCCCCGGCCTACGATGGTCACTGCGCATACGGTGTGTCGCGCGGCGGTAAAGTTCCAGCCAACCCAAATCTTTGGCGTATTGTCGATGATAAACTGTACCTCAACATCACCGATGTAGTCGTAGGATTTTGGGAAGAAGATGTCCCGGGCAATATCAATTTGGCAGAAGGAAACTGGCCCGACATCGAAGCCGATGCAGCCTCGACCAGCGTTATTCCCAAGTTCACCTCAGAGGGTCCAATCTCAAACTGATCGCATCAAAATATGCGAAAACGTCCGGGCTTTTCAGTCCGGGCGTCGGCCTTTCGATAACCGTGCTATTAAGAGGCATGGCAAAAAGTTTCACGCGAGCTCTGATCTGCTTCGAAGCGAATTTTGACACTTTTGGCGCCAGGGAACTTCCGCTCGCGAATAGCGTCGGGAACGACAACTTCTCCGGCCCCTGTGCTTTTTGACTGGAATGTCAAAATTTCAGGTTCGCCCTTACGACAAC